>JAPLWC010000011.1 GCA_026396845.1 Candidatus Gottesmanbacteria bacterium | reverse complement strand
ATTGTCATCGTCATTATTGCCGCAGGGGTATTTCTCGGGCGGAAAACTGTCACGACAACGCCCGCCACTCCCATTCCTCTTGCACCACAAGCGCCACCCAACGATTCATTTGTTCAGCCTTCTAAGGTTATTTTCTCGTTTGTAGCGGCCCCCGCTGTCCCCGCCAATCTCCCAACATACCAATTCCAGGCGGCAACACGTGCATCCGTCGAACAGCTCGCGAACGTGGCGGCCCCGTCTTTAAATTTGCAAGCTACTCCCTCTTCTCTCCAGATGGCGGACACGTATACAAAAACATGGGCGTGGCCCAACCAGGCCCAAATCGTGGTAACAGAAACAAAAAGCGGGATAACGCTATCCTTCCAACAAATACTTGCCCAAAGGGGAGCACCCGTCCGACCTCCCGCGGATGCGGCCGCCGCATTTCTCTCTTTGTTTTTTACTTCGTCTCCTGATGTTTCCATTACCCCAACCGGCGTCTCCTCGGGGCCGTTTGACGGACTTCTGGTTCTGGACCCCTCCAACCCACCCGAATACAAACAATATAATTTCCGGTATACGATCGGCGGGTACGCGATCACCACAAGCGGCTTCAACGACAACACGGCATTCGTCATTGTGGACAGCGCAGGGGTTGTCCGGTCGGCAAACATTACCCCTCCGCCCGCATCCGTTACCCATGCCGGCACGGCTGGTATTCTCACTCCAGAGATCCCGTCATTTCAAATAAAAGTTCTTCGCCTGCAAATCCGTTCAAAAACTCCAATAAAAACCTGCTGTTGAAGGCAATGTCTCCCCCGTCGCCATCCACCTTTGCCTCCACCTCCACGTGGTTTTCCCCGACTTGCGGGGTGTTTGCAGAAACGATCATTTTTTGGTTTTCAATATGGAGCCGGAGAATGTTCGCGTTATCCCTGGCGAATATGGATGCGGACTTTACCGCGCGCAATAAGCTCGTTTTATCAACCAGTACGCGCGTATTGTGCCGCGTAGGAACGATTTTTTCGATATTAGGGTATTCACCTGCAATCGGGCGGGTGTGGACCTCCGTGTCCCCGACGCTAAACACCAATTGTCCTTCCTCCGTCTGGGTCATCTCCACGAAGCCGACCTCTTTTTCTTCCTGGCTCACTTTCACAACCTCAGAAAGCGCACGCGCAGGGATTACCAAATTGAGGTCTCCGAATTTTCCCGCTTTGATTTTTTTCATGGACAGGCGGTACCCGTCCGTTGCCGCAAACAGTGCTGTCCCTTCCTGCGTGGTAATTTTGACGCCGGTCAAAAGAGGCCTCCCCTCGTCCGTAGCTGCCGCAAACAGCACCCCGGTCAGTGCGTCGAGAAATGTATTTTTGTCCAACTTCAGCCCTGTTTTCTTTTTCAGGGAAGAAACAGGAGGAAATTCGGATGCGGGAACACCGGGAATGGTCGCATTAACGCCATTACACCTGACGTGGAGCGATCCTTCTTTGGCAACCAGGTGTATCGTATCCTGAGGAAGAGACATCACAAGGTCGGTGAATAATCTTGAAGAAACGCAGATTCCGCCATCTTTCTCCACTTTTGCCCCTGCCCACACAACCTCTGTTGTCTCCATGTTCGTGGCAACAACCCGAAGCCGCGAGTCATCCGTAGCAAGCAGCACGTTCTGCATGATGGGCAGTTGTGTTTTTTGCGATACTATTCTTCCCGTACGTGTGAGCACTTTTAAAAGGTTTTCCTGAAGTATTGCAATGTTCATATTCAATTAGTAGTAGTAATAGAAATCAGTGTGGAAAAGTGTATGCTTTTTGGACGTGCGTGTCAACGGATCAAACAAACAACCCGAAATAAAATGTGGGGGGCTTGCCCCGCCCCTTCGGCGGGGTGGATAACAATGTGGATAACTTGTTGTATGTAGTGGATAAGTGGAAAACTTTATGTTGATTGAGCCCATAATTTTTGTTTTATCCCCTCCACCGCCTCCCGAAGACGCGTGTTTGTGGACAATTCCCGTGTTATCGTCTCAACGCCGTGCATAACTGTCGTGTGATCCCGCCCGCCGAGGGACCCCCCGATGTCCTCGTGGGTTAATCCTAATTCCGTACGGCATAAATACATAAACACCTGCCGCGGACGCGCAATCGGCCGGTCGCGCTTGGCCCCCTTGAGCGCCGTTGACTTGATGCCGAAATACGCCGCCACAGAGTCCAGGACTTCCTGCGGGCTTACGCGCCTTGCGGATTTTTCCGGCCCCCTCACAATGCCGCTTCCGTGGTTTTTAATGTTTAACAGCGACGATACAAGCTCTGCGGTCACGGCGCCGTGTCGCGTCGCGACTTCGGTCGTGAGCCTCCGCAAAAATCCCTCGATCGCGCGCGTGTCGGTGATGTTTGCCGCAACCAGCTGTGCCGCATCGGGAGGAACGGCAAGCCCCATAGCTTCTGCCTTGATATTTGCAATTGCCACCCGAAGCTCAAAGTCCGGCGCTGCCACATCAACCGTGAGCCCCCCCTCGAACCGGCTGCGGAGGCGGTCTTCAAGCCGCGAAATCTCGGACGGAGGGCGGTCGCTCGTAAGAACGATCTGTCCCCCCTCGCGGTGAACGGTGTTAAACGTATGGAAAAATTCTTCCTGCGCGGTTTGCTTGCCGGCAATAAATTGGACATCGTCAACCAGCAGGAGTTGAGCGCTGCGGTATTTTTGTTTGAACTGCCGGGCGGATTTGGTTTGGATTGCCTCAATAATTTCATTTAGAAACTCTTCGCCCATACAGTACACTATGCGCATCTCCGGGTGGGTGGCAAGAAGCCGGTTTGCAATGGCGTGCATCAGGTGGGTCTTCCCCACCCCTGTGCCGCCGTAGAAAAACAGCGGGTTGTAGGCCGTACCCGGATTTTTGGCAACGGCAGTGGCCGCCGCATAGGCCATTTGGTTGGTCGTGGATACGGCAAAGTTTTCGAATGTGGCGCCGGGGCGGACGTGAAGCCTGCGCGCAACGGATGAGATGCTTATTTCCTGGCGGTCGAGCGTTTGGGCAAACAATGGTCCCGCCGAGGCGGGATCAAGTGTTTCTTTTTTTGGGACGACGACGAAAACGAGGCTCGTATTTTGTTTGGCCTGGTGGTCAAGGATACTTTTGACGAGGCTGTAATAGCGGGTCTCGACGAGCGTGCGCATGAGGGGGTTACTAAATCCGATGGATGCCACCCCGTCGGCAAATGAAACGAGTTCGGAATGGGCAAAATGGGTTTGAAAGGTCGCTTTGGAGACCGACAATTCAAGTTCCGACAGTACCGACTTCCAGAGCTTGGAGAGATCCATGTTTATTTAATTGGGCAAGGGTGGTTTACCCCTTTGGGGATAACTTGTCCACATAGTAGGAAACCCGCGTGCGTTTGTCAAGTGAGACATTTCTAAATACTATTTATGGTATAGGTTGTGAGCAATGAATAATTTGATGGTAATTTTGAGGGAACAAAGCGTTTTGATATTGTTCGGTTTTGTCATAACGATTTCGCTGTTTTTAGGAGACGGCAAACAACCCACGATTGATGTGGTTTGGGCTTGTGAGATTTTGTTGCTGTCTCCCGCGAACACTTGAGGCGGCATGGTTCATACTTCTGGGATATTGTGCTGTTCGCACCCTTTTTTCTGATAGTATCGGCTACTCGATTTCAACGATAATACGGCCGTTTGACGCGTGGATGCGAAGCGACATTGCCTATACTAAAAAGAAAAGTTTTCGGTATGACCTGCGGCTATTTCTTCGCACGATCGGCTTCATGGGCTCCTTGATCGGACGCGAGATCTTCGGTGAATGACCCGTTTTTCAATTACTTGCACAATCCGTGTATTCCCGATATAGTGAGAATAGGAACTATGGACACGAAATCCAGATGGAAATATGTTCTCGTGGCTGTGTATGCATTTTTGGTCGTTGTTGTTGGTGTCTACCTTGTCGTTTCGAAGTATTACCACGTTCCATTAGCTTCGCTTCTCCCGTCAAATCCGTCCACAAAAAGTATGCCGGTCGTTTCTCCCTCCCCACGTGTCATACCCACATCCGTACAACGACTTACGTCAACTAACGGAGTCGTGTCGTATAATGTGAACGGGAAATTTGTGACAAACCCGACGTATACTGCACAAAACCTGCTGCAAAGTGACTTTGTTATAGACGAGGACCCATCGGCGCACAGAATACCGGTTGTGATGACAAGTAAAACCGGCGAAATCAACGTCGGCAGAGCCAAGGGAAGTCTCATGGGAAGAATCGACTGGAAACTTGAAGATGCGGAAAGCCTGCGGCAGAGTATCAACGTTGACGCGCCGGCACAAATACGGCTACAGCCCCTTTCGTCGACGCTTACCGCATATATACCGGACGACTTAGTCCTCCATCCACCGGTGGTTGTCGTGGTAGAGTAGAAAAAATCAGTAAAAAAATTCGGGATTCACGCATTGGTCTGGCGGAATCTCCCGAATTTTCGTCTCGAAACGCTGTTTCCGATAATTCAGTATGCCTAAATTGTATTCTGCGTTTTCAATCCTCAAACAAACCAACATTACGAAACAAGACATTGATGGTGAAGATTAATATCCCCCCACGCTTGCAAGACCCGTGCATCCTCCAAAATTATCAATAGAATGGTATAATGAACACATATGGCCCGTGTTGTCCCGTTATCTCTCCAGGGAGTATTGTGGTCAAAAGCAACCTCTAAGCTTGATTGTCAGAGGGATAAAAACTACATTATCCATCAGATTTTATCCTATGGTACATGGGAGCATATTCGGTGGCTTTTCGATACATATGGACGGGACGAGATAAAGAATATCTTTCTTCATTATCCGGCAAAGAATTATACAGAAAAAACTTTTCACTTCTTTGGCAATGTTGTTTTGGGGATTATGCCTGGGAGTATAGATATAAAAGATTATGTCAAAACTCTTCCTAGGGTCATTGAATAAAAATCGTTTAGCGGTCTTTCGTAAATTACGATCATTTCGGGACATGGGGGTGTTGGGAGGCGGCACCGCGCTTGCGTTACAGATCGGACACAGGGCGTCCTTTGATTTCGATATTTTTACCCGGGAAAAATTACATAATCTCCTTTGGAAAGAAGCCAAACGTGTTTTTGGTGAAACGTCAGAAAAAATTCTTGATACTGAGGATCAATTAGACTTGATTACCCCTGAAAATGTAGCGGTTACTTTTTTCCATGACGATTACCAGCTGCTTTTTGACCCAATCCCGTCAGAGATCATGAATCTTTTGGATCCCAGAGACATCGCCACGAATAAGGCATATCTCTTGGGTAAGAGACCCAAGTGGAGGGATTATGTGGATTTATACTTCCTTCTGAAAGAAAACTACGTTTCGATTGGTGAATTAATCAGTCTTTCTCAGAAGAAATTCGGTACTGATTTTTCCGAGAAACTATTTTTGGAACAAATCGTGTATTGGGGCGATATGGATGATTATATCGTTGATTTTTTGACTACAGAGATTGAGCCTGAAGAAATTAAAATCTTTCTGGAAAACGAGGTTAAGAAGTTTGTAAGAGGTGAATTGTTTAAAGAGTAAGATTTGTATAAGAAAGTACGCATTTATTCGTCAAGAAAAACGATCTCATGGGAAATACGGCTCGCATCAGACGAGCAGTTCTTTTTGGAAGACATGGAAGCAAAAGTAAAAAGAAACCGCCGATTGCTCGGCGGTACTGTAAAACAGAAATACGTATACCAAAATCATGTGGCGTCTGTCAAGTTGACACAAAACAAGGAGAATTGGTACTATAGGGTTATATGGCCATGGCTGAACAAAAAGATATTCCTAAATCCATAAATCTCGAAGGGGCACTTGGACTTGATGCCCGTATTTCCGGCGGGTCTGCATTTGGTCAGCTTACCGATGCGCTTACCGCCCGCCCAATCAAGAACCAAAATTTGCTGCCGTTTTACAAAAATTTGTCGACTCTACCCGTTCCGAAAAACCAAAGTTGTTGAGTGAAGAATTATTGGGTAAATGGGTAGGATTGGCAGCCGAGCACACACTTCTCGATGCAAAAAAAATGCCTGACGAAGCCGACGGAGCACGCTGGATTGCACTTGATGGTAAAGTAGCAAGGCTGGAAGATGCAATTGTAGTCGCCCACCAAGGGAAAAAAAGCGTTTCACTGGATGAGCGGTTTATTAAAATTATTGCCGACCCCAAGGGCGATACGGTAGAGCGGCTGGTCGGCGGGCTTCATGATGTGACGGATACGCTTGTTGCAGCTCCCGGACGGGCAGCCGTGAAATTGGCGCCGTTGGCGGTTGCCGGCAGCATGCTATTGTCTTCCTGTTCGGGCGACTACTTTCAGACTCCGATTGAGGTGCCCACAGTGACTCCGAATCCTGCGTTCACCCAAACCGTTCCCGGCATGGAAACACCCTCGCCCACAGAATTCCAGCCCGCCCTCACCCCATCCGGCCCGGAAACTACGCCTAATGTTCCGCGTCCGTATCCGGGCTCCCTGACCGTCGAGACGGCAGCGCAGGGCATAGCCGCGGTCGTGGATGCGCCCCCGGAGATAACGGGTCTTGCCGACGTGCAGTTTATCATCACCAAGCACGCGCAGCTGGCCCAGGCCGTTGGCCTGTCGTTTGACCACATGGCGGTTAAATATGCAGCCGCCGAACAGCGGTGGTTTCTCGTCCCGGTTGCCGGCGACGGGACGACGATCGCGGGATGGCTGGAAATTGAGGATTCCTCGTCTCAGTCGGGCTGGCGGTACGGCGAGCAGCCCACCTGGGATTCGCTGTATCACCCGAGTACGGACACCTACCAGTACGGACTCCCCGCCCTTCATGATCCGGCAAATCATTTTGTCATAGGATTTGTCAACGGATTTCCGGTACTCATCGAAGTAACGTCAACCAGCGCCCCGCAATACTGGAATAATATAGTGGAAAAATCAATGATGCTGGTCGAAGGCGCCGTCCTCCCTACCAATACGCCGGTGCCAAGCGAAACGCCAATTCCGCCACCTACCGAAACACCGCAGATTCCGTTTGAAAACGGCCCAAGCCGTGAATTTTCAACGCTATACCCCGCGGAATGGCACAACAAGTGGACCGGCAATGTTACACTCGCTGACGGCAGCACCCTCAATATCCCGATTATTGTGGGGCTCGCATATGACGTGGTTCACGACACCACGTTCCCGGTTACCCCGTTTATCGGTGTGACGATAACGCAGGGAGGCGCGGACGCTGTAGCAGATGCGTTCCTGCGGGCATCCCATTACCGCTACACCAAGCTTATGGGCAACGACGTGACCTATGAGCAATATCTGGACCTTCTCAAACAGCCAACCGGCGGCGAAGTGCTTATGATGATAACGGATGATACCGGCGTGCGAAGGGAAGCATGGATCAACCCAAGGCAGGGATTTTCTATGCTGATCGGTGATGACATTGATCCGAAGTTGGGTGGGATATTTAATCGCGGCGGATTTAAAACCTTTTTTGGTGTAGATGGTCAAGGTCGGCTTCTGACGGCCACGGACACGTTCCTAAGTGCCAATTTTAATCCGTATTTTATAAATAAAGTAGAAATAAGCGACGATTCTTTTATTTATGCAAACTTTGGTGTTTTAGATCTTTTTGGCATGGTCAAAAATACATGTATGGCATCCGGTAATAGTTTAAGCGCATGTGGTGAAACCGTTGCCTCTCCAGAAACAAATGCTTTTTGGCAACAACTCAGGGCCAGGGAGAAAACTCAGTTAGCCAATGGGAAGAATCTTGATTTCGATATTGTAAGACCATAGGAATTGTATTATGCTGGTTTTATGAATCCCGCTGTGCGCCGGCTATTAGGCATAATACCTACACTCGTTTTTATCATCCCCGCTTTATGTATCGGCAGATTTATCCCGCAAGCCTATGCAGGCTGTCAGGGAACGATATGGTGTGGGGCCGATGGTCTCGTGTGTCCTAACGGGTCCACATGCACGCCGTTAGGTCGGGCGTGTGTGGGTGGGGGAACTTGCCAGATGGGGTGTGATAGAAGTCAGAACAACCTGCCATGCAGTGATGTTACAGATCAATACGTCTGTGGAACCGCTGCCGTTCTCAATTCATGTATCAAAAAATGCACCAACGGGACTCTCCCTTCTGACCTTTGCACTTGGTGTTCGCCGGGGGCGTGTGTGGACGGAACGTACGCGTGTTTTGAGTCTAGTGTTGACTACCTATGTTATAAAGA
>JAPLWC010000070.1 GCA_026396845.1 Candidatus Gottesmanbacteria bacterium | reverse complement strand
AGGTTAACAATGTGGCGGATCAGGGTAAACTTCCGGTGGGTTGTTTGGTGGGGCTGGCAAAAATTGACGCCGGGGTGTATAATCGGCCTACAGTACAGTATGCGGAAAAAAATTCTTATTGTGATTGGCGGTGGAATAATTCTCGGTACGATTGGTTACTTTGTTTTTTTCTCGGGTAAAGCACAAACGCAAACCATTGCGCCGCAACCCACGATAACGATCACACCCACGACAACCGCTGGAGCGACTGCGACACCAAAACCAACCGCGGGAGCGACGCCGACCGCAGGAGCGACTCCGACCGCAGGAGCGACCCCGACCCCAACGCCCTAAGTATAAATACGGAAACCGGGATTTCGCTTCGCTCAAAACAAAACAGTGTTCGTGAGTGGCTTTTTTGGTACAATATGGATGCACGTTTTATGGATCTGTAGCTCAGCTGGTTAGACCTGCCCGCAATGCTACGCATAGCGTTGCAGGTGGGGCGTTGCAAGTTGAGGTCGGTTAGCTCAGCGGTAGAGCGCTGCATTCACATTGCAGATGTCGAGGGTTCAAATCCCCCACCGACCACAAGAGGAATTATTAGGGGGTGGCAGGGAAATGAAGGTGTTTCTCGATTTTACCGACCCGCTCTTCAAGGTCTTCGTGCTTCCCTTGGTGAAAGGTTTGTTCTTCTCTGTATCCTTTTATTTCTTCGACGAGCTTATCGACAGATACAAGGATTTTATCCAGCAGATCGAGTTTTTTGGGTACCTGATCCAGACCCGTTTCGCGAAGTTTGTCGTCTAATATATCGCGTACGTCATCTGCTGCAAGCGGCCGAAGTGATTTTTTCATCACTTCTTACTCTACTGCGTGAAAACAAGATCGTCAATAAGAATTTTTCCAATGAAAATTATCCGGCCGATGTTGCAATGGAGCGCTCGTTGGAGAGGCCAAACGTGGTCCCGTGTTTTTTGAACATACCCCAGTAGCCCAGTTTTTTCTGTTTTCTCTGGGCGGAGAGCGCAAGCCAGGTGCGGCTGTCGTCAATCTGTTCCCGAAGCATCGCAAGGACACTTCGCAGTTTTTCGTAAAACGTCACGTGATAGATGCCGGGCATGACCGGAGCTTCCGCAACAGCCTTTTGAATTTCGGTATTGAGCAGGTGCATGGACTTGGATAGTGCGGATAATTCCGCCCTAACCGCTTCCAGTTGCTGTTTAATCTGGGCGTCTTCATGAAAAATCACTTTTTGCGCCGGTTGAATTTCCGGACGACGCATGTGCGGGCGGGGTTGGCGTTCCATCGGAAAATCAATAACTTCATTTTGACGGAGTTCCCCCTGTTTTACGGGTGCACCCAAAAGCGAGGCAAGTGCGTCGGATGCGACCTTGCCGGCCACGTCCCGCGTCACGGTTTTTCCCACGCCGCCGCTTAAGTCCCGGAGAGCCTCAAGAATACTGTCATTGTTGAAAGCTGTGGGCCGTTTTGGCTGTTTAGTCTGTTGGAACGCGGTATTGTTCATGACGAAATTATACTACAGGACAGGAAGAAATACAACCCTTCGTCCGTCAGCTGACGGATCAGGGCAAGTTACCTTCGTATTATTGTTGATTTTCCAACGTCTTCTTTTCTTCATCGGTTTTGCCGGTTTTGATGACGGCGTCGATGTCATCGTCGGAAACGAGAATGCCTTCGGCATCCGCAATTTCCTCAAGGGCGAATTCCAGCGTGAGTGTACGGCGTGCCTGCTCTTCGTATTCTTTCTTGATTGTTTCACTGGTACGCTGGGTGGATGCCAGATATTGCTCAACAGTTAACCCGAGTTTTTTAGTCTGGTCGATAAGGTCCGATAACAGGCGGTTTACTTCGTGTTCGGTGAGTATCGGCGGGAGTGTGACAGATACATTATTATATAGGGCCATTAGAAGTTCATCGAGTGTAGGCTTTGTTCCGTCAGCTGACGGATTATCTTTTTCCTCTTCTTTATCTCCCGGTTTCCAGATTTTTTTACCTTTGCTGGCTTTCAGCTCCGTTATCGCCTTTTTGTACTCGCCCAGGGTGATAGTCGGTTTTTCGCAGGTATGGGCAATGAAAATCCAGTCTTTATGTTCGGTCGCATCTTTTAATTCTATTTTCGGGCTGACGATCGGTTTGACTTTTTGCTCCGTTATTGCGGCGTTGTAGCTGGTAGGAATCAGCGTTTTGAGCGCTTCCTCATAGACTTTGGTTTTGTCAAGATTTTTTTCGACGAGTTCGCGGGGCGCTTTGCCGATCCGGAAGCCCGGAAGTTCGGCTTTGTTTACCATCTCCATAACCACTTTTTCATACGTTGCGGCCACCTCCGTCCACGGGATGGTGATAGTGAGAGCCACAGATCCGTCTGTGGTGCGATCAATCGTTGAAGTCATGGGAAGAATTGTATCATGAAACCGGCCGTGCGTAAATGATTATTGTGCCGCAGAGAGGACTCGAA
>JAPLWC010000082.1 GCA_026396845.1 Candidatus Gottesmanbacteria bacterium | reverse complement strand
AATGAGCGCTGACGTATCCATCCAATATAATGACGGATTTTCTGAAAACGTGGAATCCTATGTCAACGTCATCCACACGCCCGAGGGCGGCACGCACATGACCGGATTCCGTATGGCCCTCACGCGTGCCATCAACGACTACGCCAAAAAGTGCGGTGCCACAAAAAATGGCGACGACTCCATCACCGGCGACGATACCCGCGAGGGACTCACTGCCATCGTCTATATAAAAATGTCCTCCCAATATCTGCAGTTTGAAGGCCAAACAAAAGAAAAACTGGGGAATGCCGAGGTGCAGCCGTTTGTACAATCAGCGGTGAAAGAGGGGTTGGATACCTATTTTGAAGAAAATCCGGGTGACGGCCGCGCGATTCTGGAGAAAGTCTTTCTGGCAGCTAAAGCCCGGCTTGCCGCCAAAGCCGCCAAAGACGCAGTTATCAGAAAAGGGGCGCTTGAGGGCGCGTCCTTGCCGGGAAAACTGGCCGACTGTCAGGAAAAGGATCCGTCGATCTCGGAACTTTTTATCGTCGAGGGAGATTCGGCCGGCGGAAGTGCCAAACAAGGCCGCGACCGAAAATTCCAGGCAATCCTGCCGCTTCGGGGAAAAATTCTCAACACCGAGCGCGCGAGACTGGACAAAAACACAGAATTTGAGGAGTTAAAAGCGTTGGTCATCGCCCTGGGCATGGGTATTGCGGACAGTCTGAATCCCGAAAAATTACGGTACCACCGCGTCATCATCATGACCGATGCCGATGTGGACGGCGAACACATTATGACGCTCCTCCTTACATTTTTTTACCGGCATCTCCCGTACATTGTAGAAAAAGGACATCTCTATATCGCGCAGCCGCCGCTGTTTAAAATCACCTGGGGGAAACAATTTTATTATGCATATTCGGATGAAGAGCGGGATGCACTCGTTACGTTACACGGCAAGGAATTTAAAGGGGCGCCAAGTATCCAGCGGTATAAGGGCTTGGGGGAAATGAATCCGGAACAATTGTGGGAAACGACCATGAATCCGGCACATCGCGTCATGCGTCAGGTGACCATAGAAGACGCGGCTGCGGTTGATGGAGTATTTAGCATGCTTATGGGAAATGAAGTCCCGCCGCGTAAGCGCTTTATCCAAACGCATGCCAAATCAGCAACGCTGGATATATAATTGAGTCTTGAAAACTGGATTTTGGTAGTATAGAATCAATCACTATGAATGAACTTTCTTCGCTGGAACAGCTGATGCTTAAATTCGTCATTGGTGTAGCGCTCACGAGTTTACTCTATGCCGTGTGGCTTTGGAAAAATACCATTGCAAACGATAAAGGCACCCAAAAAATGCAAGAAGTCTGGATGGCCATCAAAAAGGGCGCACAAGGGTATCTCAACAAACAGCTGAAAACTATTATAGTAGTACTGCTCGCACTGACCGTCATCCTGTTTTTGAGCGTCTACGTTGTTCCCCCCTCAAGTGAAGCCGTTGCCAGATTCGGCAAAAATG
>JAPLWC010000005.1 GCA_026396845.1 Candidatus Gottesmanbacteria bacterium | reverse complement strand
GGCGATCAGCTGTCAAGCGGCTATTTGGATCTTAAAGAGGTATTAGCGGTCCGCGGACTTCGCGGTGCGCAGAAATATTTGATTACAGAAATTCAACGTGTCTATGAGTCACAGGGTATCATGATTCATGACAAGCATTTTGAAGTGATTGTGCGTAAGATGAGCGATAAAGTTCGTGTGGACACCAGCGGCGACACCATGTTACTTCCTGGGGAACTCGTTGATCGGATGCGCTTCCTGGAAGAAAATGCACGGGTGTTAGCGGCAGGCGGAGAACCGGCGACAGCTCAGATTGTCGTTTTGGGAATTACCCGCGCGTCACTGTTTACCGAATCATGGTTATCAGCGGCTTCTTTCCAGGAAACGACCAACGTGCTGACCGATGCTGCACTTGCTGCAAAAGAAGATAAGTTGCTGGGTCTCAAAGAAAACGTTATAATTGGACGTCTTATCCCGGTTTCAGCAGACCGGGCAGCGATTGTAAAATAAATCTATGCCGACCATTAACCAATTAGTTAAATACGGAAGACATCATAAGTCCAAAAAAATCAAAGCAACCGCCTTGCGGAAGTTTTTCAATGCCAAAGACCGGATAACGAGTCAGGTACCGGCTCCCTTCAAACGGGGAGTGGTCACGCTGGTTAAGACCATGACGCCGAAAAAGCCTAACTCGGCTTTACGTAAAGTCGCCCGTGTAAGACTAAGTAATAAACGTGAAATACCATATTGTACGCGGAAAGTACGATGCCAGCGGTGTTGCCAACCGTAAAAAAGGCAGGTCGCGGTACGGCGCTAAAGCCGGCGGGCCCGGTCCATCAACGGCAGCTGCAAGTTAAAAATAATTAACAAAAAATTTAAAAAAATAATAATAAAAATATATTTTTGCTTTGCTTTTTTTGAATTAAAATAAAATAAATAATTTTTTTAAAAAAATAATAAAAAAGTTTATATTTTTGCGTTTTAAATTAAAATTATGAGATCAGGACGCGTTATCAAAATTATTCCGGAAGCAGATCCCGTGTACGGGAACAGATTACTGACCCGGTTTATCAATCGGGTGATGCGCAGTGGTAAAAAGCAGGCAGCGCAGACTGAAGTCTACAGAGCGCTTGATATCATCAAAGAAAAAGGCGAAGATCCCATTAAAGTATTTGAGCTCGCCGTCAACACCGTCGGTCCCAAAATGGAAGTGAAAGCCCGTCGCGTCGGCGGAGCTTCGTATCAGGTTCCGACAGAAGTCCGAGGAGACCGCAGGATGGCGCTGGCCATGCGATGGATTGTACAGTTTGCCAATAAGAGGAGTAACCGCGAGTTCCACTCATTTTCGCAAAAACTAGCCGTTGAACTTATGGAAGCAGCTAAAGGACAGGGAGAAGCGGTGAAGAAACGAGACACCATGCTCCGCATGGCAGAAGCCAACCGCGCATTCGCGCACTTCAAGTGGTAAGTATGAAATTTTGGTTCATTGTCATTCTCATTTGCGTTGCTGTTTTTATTTTATGTTTCCCGCTCGTGAATAAAGAACGGTTGTGCTATGAAGCTTCGCAGACAAGTTTAGATACAATTACTGACGATATAATAGCCAGGGGCATACCGCTATCCACGCAATGTGAACGCAGCGCAGACGCATTATATACGCTGGAAACCTGTATCCGGGATGCGACTAAATCCAGTGCTATAGCATCCCGTGCAAACAGTATGATTCAGCGGATTGTCGCGACGGTCCGTTTGTCGGGTACCAATCTCTGGATGCTCAAAGCAGAGCATAACGAGGAGTGTACAGATTTTAGCAGCTCTCAACTTCCATAACGCTGTATACTATATCTGCACTATGTTTGCAGGCTTCAACTGGATTGACTGGACTATTGTTGCCATACTTCTGTACTACGCCCTGCAGGGGTGGAACGCGGGATTTGCGGATTTGGGCCTGAGCTTCATTACGTTTTTACTCTCCCTGTATCTGTCTATAAAATTCCATGCACCGGTCGGTGATTTTCTGTCGCGGACATTCGGCATCCCGTCTATATGGACGGGAGTCCTAGGATACATCCTCGTCGCATTCATCGCTCAGGCAATTTTATCTGAACTCGTGCAGTTTCTGTTAGGTAAATTGCCCCAGCAGCTGGTTTTTTCAAAGGTAAATAAATTACTGGGTACGGTGGTATCCATAGCAGACGGAGTGGTGATCATTGCATTTTTTCTTCTGGTTATTCTCGCGTTGCCGCTCAAAGGAACAATCAAAATGGACGTACAACAATCTACAATCGGAGATTATTTGGTAACAATAGCCCAAAAGTACGGCGGCCCGATTACGAGTACGATTGACCAGGCGCGCCAGGAGGTCACGAAGTTTATTACGGTGGATCCGGATTCAAATGAGAATATTTCTCTTCCCATAACTCCTTCGGAGAGTGAGCTGACCGTAGATACGTCTGATGAAGAGAAAATGGTGAGTTTGGTGAATCAGGAACGCGTAAAGGCACGGATCGAACCGGTGCGGGTTGATCGCGCCATGACCGCCGTTGCCCAAGCGCATGCCCGGGATATGTTTTTGCGGCACTATTTTTCTCATGTGAATCCCGAGGGGCTGTCGGCCGCGGACCGGCTGGAGAAAGCCGGAGTATTTTTTAACGTTGCCGGAGAAAATATCGCGTATGCGCCGGATCTTGCCACGGCTCACGAGGGACTTATGAACAGTCCCGGTCACAAAGCGAATATTTTAGACCCCTCCTTTCACCGGATAGGAATAGGAATTATCAGCACCGTGACGTGGGGCACGATGTTCGTCCAGGATTTTGCAAACTGACAGGTGCTATACGTGCAGCACGTATGGCTGAGATAGAACCTGCCTACTCAAAATCTAAATATTTACTGAATAATAAATACGTCACCCTTGCCGTGTATCATCTGCGGCCCGGGGGCACGGAACCGAAGCATTTTCATAACGGAGTCGAGTTGATGTATATTCTGGATGGTAACTGCCAGACACACGAAAAAGGTCAGTTATACAGGTATGAAAAAGGAGATGTGCATGAGGTTATTAATAATTCCCCAAATGAAATAGTGTTTGTGCGCTTATCAATTCCCCGGGATACGCCCGCGAATAAAATTTAAGTGTAACGTGGGAATTTTGGGAGATTTATTCTATCCCTAAATCTTTCGGGCCGAAAGCGTCAGGAAGTAAAATTCTCAAAGATGTAATCCGTCTGATTTCGCCCTCAGGATCGGCAATGATCACCAATGCATTATCAGAGAATTCTTTCATGATCTGCCGACATCTTCCGCAAGGAGACGTATCACCTTCGTGGGATACGGCTACTGCCCGGACGAACCTTCTACCCATCCGTTGAATGACGCTTTTATCTATAGCGTTTTTCATAGACTGTTCTTCCGCGTGACCTGTTTCAGAAAGCGTTGTGATTTCGACATTTTGCCCGGAATGTTCGTCGCCGATAGTATCCAGCATCGCGGCGCCAACGCCATAACCTGTCTGTGGAATGTAGGCCCGTTTTCGGGCGATCGCCGCCGTATGGGCTAAATTTTCCAGCCACGGAAGGCCAATGGCTTCGATTTCGTTTAAAATAAGTAGTTTTTCTACAGCAATTTCTCTCGGTGACGGCACCCACACAAGCTTGTCAATATTTTCTTTCATAGTTTCTGGCATTATAGTGCGGAAAACGCCGTAGCGCAACAATCCAACGGATTTGTGGCGTAAAACAGACAGAGAACAGGTTATTACTAAGAATATATAATAAATTTATTAGTACTTGCAAAAAAAATTACCGTGATATATTATATAGACATGGCAGATAAGATGACACCAAATCCGCTCGATGAAATTTTTACTGATTCACAGAGTCAGATTGATCATTCTTCAATTGCCGCGGTATTAAAACCTTTTTTGAGGATTAATAGGGAAAATAATCGGGTGTTATTTACACCAACTGGAATGAAGATTACCGCGAATAATAAGATTATACTTGTAATTCTTGTACAAAAAGTTCTGCACATGCAGGGGATTATAGATACTGAATCGGTAACTCCTAAAGAAATAAAAGAAGAGCTGAGGGATATTCCAGCCGGTACAATTGACGCTGCGCTAAAGCACCTTTCTGAAAGAGGACCATTAAAAGGACAAGACGGGCGATATTTTATTCCGGACTTTAACTTTCCGCAAGTCCAAGAAATTTTTAATAAACTTGAGGTGTAAATATTATGGATTCAAAATTGCAAGAGGCCCTAAAAAAGGCTAATACAGAAGTCGAAGCTGCCGGAATAACAGATCCCGAATTAAAAAAGATAGCGTTTTCAAAAGCAATGGATTTCTTTTTGCGCGGCGAAACGGTAACCGCTCAACTAAGTGAGGCTGTACCTAAAACGGGAAGCATACAGGAACCCAACTTTTGGATTACCCTCGCTTCTTCTACAGGAATCGATGAAGGGAAATTAAAGGACGTCTATTCTATAAAAGGTAAACAAGTTTTATTGGTAATACCCTCTATTCGCGGGGAAACGAAAGCCGATAAGCAACGTAGTTTGGCCGTGCTTATCCTTTTAGCCTACTGCAATGGATTAGGGTATGAGTGGGTTTCGTCTAGCCTCTTGGCGGAAGCAGCGAGTCATTCTAAACTTTATGATACAAGCAAATTTGCAAAAAATATTAGGAAGTGTGAGTGGTTTAGGTCGGAAGGTATAAAGAAGGCTCTTAAGTACAAACTTTCTGGGCCGGGACTTAGCCATGCAAAAAGTTTACTCGAAGAAATAACCAAGTAATTATGACTGACCAGCAGATTATTGACCAGCTTAAAGATCATGAAAAAAGAATTCATGAACTCGAATCTAGAGTAAATTCCCGTACTACTTTGAGTGAAGTACACGTGAAGGCCACAAAGGATATTAGCTTCGCCGGACCCAAAGGCGGAATACTGCTTCTCATCAATGAAGACTTTTTCAAAACAAAAAGAACAGTCGATGTTGTTGCGGCAGAGTTAAATAAAAGAGGGTATGTTTACAAAAGAGATGTTTTTCAAACTGCACTTAATAGACTAGCTGTTTCTAAAGGTCCATTGGTTAAATTTGAGGAAGCTGGGAAAAAGGTATATGCCGAAAGGAAATAATAAGACTACTGCTACGGTGGCTTTAACGTCGCTTTGGGAGGAAAATTACTTTAAAACTCGGCACAATTTTAAATCTATTTCGGATTTGCTAGAAAAGCGCGGTAACAGTTTTCCTCCCCCTGAACTTGCTAAAGCCTTACAGCGTGCTAGTTTTCTAACTAGACACGGTAAACGAGGGATGTATGAATATAATCAGAGGCAACCTCCTATAAAAAAGGTAGTTGAGACAATTGAACAACAACTGTTTGCTGATGATTTGGCACAACGTCTCAAAAAAGATTTTTCGACCGAATTGGATGATCTGCACTTAAATTTTGGAAGAAGCGGAAACTGTACTTCTTTTCTCCTTCGCAAAATATTGGAAAAGCTCATTTATATCGCATTTGCTCGCAACGGTCTCCAATCAAAGTTGGAGGATAAGAACATTCCATGGAGGTTAGTTGGACTTGATGCGATGGTTAGAATAGCTGCATCAGAAAAGGTAAAAGGTTTGCCGTTTCTCACACCGAAAACTGCACAAGAAATAAGAGGTATAAAATTTTTAGGGGATACGGCAGCTCATAATCCAATAATAAATGTAGACATGCAAAGCATAATTCCTCAAATGCCCTTCATTATTACAGCGTATAAAGAGTTAGCTCGTTTTTTATAAGCTGCCCTTTACGAGCGCTTGATACAAAAGCGATTTTTTAGTACAATAACAACGTTGAAACACGGCTGTTCCACAGGCGGAACAGTTTTTTTTGTTACAATACAATTATGGCAGTACCGACAACAATTACGACAGAACAGAGAGATGTACCGCTTGATAAAGTGCGGAACATCGGGATTATCGCGCATATTGATGCGGGCAAAACCACGACCACGGAGCGCATCCTCTATTACACCGGACGAAGCTACAAAATCGGTGATATTGATGAGGGCACCACCCAGATGGACTGGATGGAGCAGGAAAAGGAGCGCGGAATTACGATCGTTTCGGCCGCTACAACCACGTTCTGGAAAGGATTCCGTTTCAACATCATTGATACCCCCGGCCACGTTGATTTTACCGCAGAAGTAGAACGGTCACTTCGTGTATTGGACGGAGGCATTACCGTACTGGACGCGGAAGAGGGCGTGCAGTCGCAATCGGAGACCGTGTGGCATCAGGCAGACAAATATGCCGTGCCGCGGCT
The DNA here is from genome assembly GCA_026396845.1 of Candidatus Gottesmanbacteria bacterium. Classification (GTDB taxonomy): domain Bacteria; phylum Patescibacteriota; class Microgenomatia; order UBA10105; family UBA927; genus XYB1-FULL-47-11. Next base: position 13,965 of record JAPLWC010000005.1, on the reverse strand, counting down.
TTGCTTCATCAACAAAATGGACAAGATAGGTGCTGATTTCCGCGCAACGATCAAGTCCATCGAAGAGCGGTTGGGTGCGCGCTGCGCCCCCATGGTTGTCCCGATCGGACGGGAAAACACGTTTAAGGGAGTTATTGATCTTCTGACGCGGAAAGCCTATATCTGGCACACGGAAGATTTAGGCGCCCATGCCGACGAAGAGGACGTTCCCGCGGATTTGAAAGTTGAAGTCGAAAAGTCCCGCGCCCAGCTTATCGAGCGCATCAGTGAAACGGATGACATACTCCTTGAAAAATTTCTAAATGGCGAAGAGCCAAGCGTGGAGGAATTGAAAACTGCACTTCGCCGTGCGGTCATCGGCTATAAACTTGTTCCGATTTATGCAGGATCCAGTTTACGCAACAAAGGAGTTCAGCCGCTTTTGGACGCAGTCGTGGATTATCTTCCCAGCCCATTGGATCTTCCTCCTGTTGGCGGCACGGACCCGAAAACCGAAGAAAAAATTACGCGCAAACGCACGAAGGAAGAAAAATTCTGCGGACTGGCATTTAAAATCCAGATCGATCCGCATGTTGGGAAACTCACCTATGTGCGCATTTATTCCGGCAGGTTGCAGTCGGGTTCCTATGCATACAATTCCACAAAAGGGTCTACCGAACGAGTAGGCAGACTACTTCTCATGCACGCCAATCAGCGCGAGGAAATCAAAGAAGCGTATGCCGGAGAAATCGTTGCAGTTGTCGGATTTAAAGAAACCATTACCGGCGACACGGTTTGCGACAAAGACCATCCGATTATCCTTGAGAAAATTACGTTCCCCGAGCCGGTCATTTCGCTTGCCATTGAACCCAAGACCAAAAATGATCAGGAGCGGATGGGGTATGCTCTGCAACGCTTAAGTGAAGAAGACCCGACGTTTAAGATCAAAAGCAATCTCGAGACCAACCAGACCATTATCTGGGGTATGGGAGAACTGCATCTCGAGATTTTAGTAGACCGCATGAAGCGCGAGTTTAAAGTGGAAGCCAATGTGGGAGCCCCGCAGGTTGCCTACAAAGAGACAATCAAAAAGGAAGCGGAAGGCGAAGGCAAATACATCCGGCAATCCGGCGGACGCGGACAATACGGTCACTGTTTTATCCGTATTGCGCCCAAAGGTCGTGGGGAAGGATACGAATGGATTAATGATATTAAGGGTGGAGCGATTCCCAAAGAGTTTATCGCGCCGATTGAAAAGGGAATTAAAGAAGCGATGGAAAATGGCGTCGTTGCCGGTTTCCCATTGGTGGATATGCAGGTGACCCTGTACGACGGAACGTACCATGAGGTGGACTCATCGGAAGTAGCTTTTAAGATCGCAGGCTCTATGGCGCTTCAGCATGCGGTAAAACAGGCATCTCCGACCTTGCTTGAGCCTATCATGAAGGTCGAAGTGACGACCCCCGACGAGTTTATGGGAGACATTATCGGAGACCTCGGGGCCAAACGGTCCCAGATTCTGGGCACGACCAAACGGGGTCACGTGACCGTGATTTTAGCAATGGTTCCTTTAGCCGAGCTTTCCGGATATGCAACCACGCTTCGCAGCATGTCGAAGGGCCGCGCGACCTATTATATGGAGCCGTCCCACTATGAAGAAGTACCCAGGAATATCCAGGAGAAAATCATCGAAGCTTCCGGCCGCGCACGAACTCCGGGCGAAAATAGATAAGCATCTGATATTCGCATTAGAGCGCCCTAAATTTGATTTTCAGAGAGGGAGAGAGTAATATAGGTTTTCTATGGAAATGGAGCCTCGTTTTGATCCAAGAACTCTGCTGGAACAGCGCGGACCACTAGTTGAAGAAGTGGTTGATTTTCCCATAAAGCCAGGCGATATAAATGCGAACAAACGCTTGTTTGACGCATATGGGAACACAGAGACAGAAATTTCAGCTGGATATATTATTCGTCTGTGTCAGGAAAAGGATTCATGGAAACCGTTTACGGCAGAGGAGATCGAAGAGATTTATCACAGGGTTAGTTCTCATGAAGGGTTTAGCTTCAATCAATTAGTCGATCAAGGAATGAGTTTTTCAATAGTGACCGGTCGTTATCCGGTGGGCGGTGGGTGGATTGTCTTGAGAGAGGGAAAATATCATCTCACGACAACCTTTGTTGAAGCAGCTTTCAAATCTTCTCCAGCTAAGGCTCAATAATTCCGGTTTTCTTACGCCTATTGTCAAGCTCGCCCAGCCTGTGGTACAATACCGGATACAAAGCTAAGCAATTAGCTGTATTAATTTATTGTTTAAAGGAGGAAATCCTATGGCAGACCAGAAAAAATTTGAACGGACAAAACCGCATGTGAATATCGGAACCATCGGGCACGTTGACCATGGAAAGACGACCCTCACGTCCGCAATTACGCATGTGTTGGCCAAACAGGGCCTCGCGAAGGCGCTTAAATACGAAGAAATTGACAGCGCCCCGGAGGAAAAAGCCCGAGGCGTCACCATCAACATTCACCATTCAGAATACGAAACCAAAAAACGCCACTATGCACACATTGATGCACCCGGCCACGCTGATTACGTGAAGAACATGATCACCGGCGCCGCACAAATGGATGGTGCCATTTTGGTAGTTTCTGCTCCGGACGGCCCTATGCCGCAGACTCGCGAGCATATTCTTTTAGCCAAGCAGGTGAACGTGCCTGCAATCGTCGTATTTATGAACAAATGCGACATGGTGAATGACGCGGAACTTCTGGATCTGGTCGAAATGGAAGTCCGGGAACTATTGACCAAGAACGGATTTCCCGGCGATAAAATTCCGGTTATCCGAGGTTCTGCTTTGAAGGCTTTGCAAGGTGATGCGGAAGCGGAAAAAGGGAGTCAGAAACTCATGGATACGGTAGATGAATACATACCCACACCGGTCCGTGACCTTGAGAAGCCGTTCCTTATGCCTATCGAGGATATCTTCTCGATCAAAGGCCGCGGAACCGTCGTGACGGGACGCATCGAGCGCGGTCGCGTAAAGGTGAACGACACGATTGAAATTGTGGGAATACGGCCTACGCAGTCGAGTGTTGTCACGGGAGTTGAAATGTTTAGGAAACTCCTGGATGAAGGGCAGGCCGGCGACAACGTGGGTATACTTCTGCGCGGTATAGAAAAAGACCAGGTCGAGCGTGGTCAGGTGCTTGCCAAACCGGGATCGGTCAAACCGCACACGGAGTTTGAAGCACAGATCTACGTGCTCGCCAAAGAAGAGGGTGGACGTCACACACCGTTCTTTACCGGATACCGGCCGCAGTTTTATATCAAGACGACCGATATCACCGGCGAAATCACCTTGCCGAAAGGCGTCGAAATGGTCATGCCGGGTGATAACACCAAGATGAACGCGAAACTTATCGTTCCGGTTGCCCTTGAAGAGGGACAACGGTTTGCAATACGGGAAGGCGGGCACACGGTAGGAGCGGGAGCAGTGACGAAGATCATCGCGTAAATATTCGGGCTCTTTAAGAGATACCCTAACAGGGTAAATTATGCCGAAAGGACGAATCCGAGTTAGGCTGAAAGCCTATGACAGCAGGATCATCGATGACTGCTGCCAGAAGATTTTAGACACAGCCGTTCGTACGGGCGCTCGGGTCGTGGGGCCAATTCCTTTGCCGACTGACAGGGAGCACTTTAATGTGGCCCGCAGTCCTTTTATCGATCGAAACAGCCGTGAGGATTTCATGATCAAGACGCATAAGCGCCTCGTTGATATTATCGAGCCGACTGATAAGACGATTGACCAGCTTATGCACTTGGATTTGCCGGCTGGGGTGGACGTAGAAATTAAAATGTAAATTGTGTTCTCGTAGATACTTTGGTATACTATTTAGAGCGATATGGAGGGAAAAACCTTTCATTTTTGAAATATACCAAAAGTCTCGGATGAGGATCGATCCCGCCGGGGCGGGATCGTTTTTTTTGGTCAAAAAAACTATGCAAGCATTATTGGGAAGAAAAATCGGACCGACACAGACCTTTACCGCTGAGGGCAAGCGATTGCCGGTCACGGAAATTGAGGCCGGTCCGTGCTGGATTACTCACATAGAACAAACGCCGACCTATAAAAGCATCCAGCTCGGGTTCGGCGAAACTAAAAATCTCAGCAAAGCGGAAATCGGTCATATTAAAAAAGCGGGGCTCGAAAAAAAGCTCCGTTTTTTGCGCAGCTTCGTTGTAAATGAAGTCGCAGAAACAGAAAAACCGGGGGTTCAGGTAAATGTTGCAGACGTCTTTACGGCAGGCGACGCAATTACCGTTATGGGAATAAGTAAAGGCAAAGGATTTGCCGGTGGGGTGAAGCGGCATCACTTTCAAGGCGGGCCAAAAACTCACGGTCAGTCAGACCGCGAGCGCGCACCGGGTTCCATTGGCATGACCACGACTCCGGGCCGCGTGTTTAAAGGTAAACGCATGGCGGGGAGAATGGGCGGCGATCAGGTTACCGTCAAAGGACTTAAAGTTGTTGCAGTCAATGCAGAAAAAAATATTTTAACCGTTAAAGGACTTGTGCCGGGCGCCAAAAACGCCCTGCTTGTTATTCAGAAAGCATAATATGGTATCGAAAAAAGCAACAAAAGTAATAAAAGCGGTGAAAGCAGTGAAAGTCAAAAAGACTGCTGAAGTAGAGCCCACTAAAGGGATCAGGGCTTCTGTTGTTGGCATGGACGGGAAGGCAGCCGGATCTGTGACACTTCCTGCGGAATTATTCGGTGCAAAAATTAACAAACAATTAATGGCACAGGCAGTCCGCGTGTATTTAGCCAACCAGCGCGGCGGCCACGCCTCTACCAAAACCCGCGGTGAAGTACAGGGATCCACCCGGAAAATATATAAGCAAAAAGGGACCGGAAAAGCCAGGCACGGAGGAATCCGGGCTCCTATTTTCGTCGGCGGCGGTATTGTGTTCGGCCCACGACCGCGTGATTATTCGTTGGGATTTCCGCAAAAAATGAGAAAAGTCGCATTGGCAAGTGCCCTGACGGAGCAACTGAAGAAGCAAAACGTTATCGTTGTGTCGGGCCTGTCCGATGTCGCGAAAACAAAAGTAGTTGCAGCAGCGTTTACCGCTGTAGGCGCGACCCGAAAGACATTATTGGTTACAGCAAAAGACTGCGCAACCGTGGTTCGCGCCGGCCGCAACATCGAAGACGTGGATATTCTGCCGGCATCTGACCTCAACACCTATAGCGTTCTGATGCACGGCAAAGTCGTATTTATGAAAGAAGCAATCGGAGAATTGAAAAAGTAACTATGAAATCACAAATATTTCGACCGTTAATTTCTGAAAAGTCTTTAGGACTTGCATCACGCGGGTGGTACACGTTCGCCGTTGACAAGCATGCACGCAAAGAAGATATCGCAAAACTTATCGAACGCATGTACAGCGTGAATGTGTTATCCGTCCGCACCATTGCGATGCACGGGAAAGTGCGCCGTACGGGGAAAAAAATGATAAGCAAACATAAAGAAGACTGGAAAAAAGCCATGCTGCAGCTTAAAGCGGGACAGCACATTGATGCATTTGAAGTGACCCAGCAGGAAGCACCGGCTGAAGAGAAAAAGTCCCGGCTAAAAGCCGAGGATCCTCGACGCGCAGCGTCGGGAAAATAATATGGAATTTTCAACACCAAAAAGTCTGACGATTATTTTGCCGAAGAATTCCGGACGGGACGTTTCGGGTCACGTGGCCATGCGGCATCAGGGCGGCCGGCATAAGCGGTATTACCGTATTATTGACTGGAAGCGGGATAAAATTGGTGTCGCGGCAAAAGTCGTTTCCATCGAATATGATCCGAACCGCACGAGCCAGATTGCACTGTTGAATTATGTAGACGGTGAGAAACGGTATATTGTCGCCCCGCTTGGATTGGAAATCGGTGCGACAGTCATTGCCAGTGACAAAGCGGACATCAAACAGGGAAATTCATTAACACTCGGTGCTATACCGGTAGGCACGCTTGTGCATAATATCGAAATAAAGCCGGGCCACGGAGCACAGATGATACGAAGCGCAGGCGGAGCGGCGGTCGTACTAGCCCGCGACGGAAATGCGGTACAATTGAAACTTCCGTCAGGGGAAACCCGCGTGTTTAACGCGATGTGTCGCGCAACAGTCGGACAAATCGGTAACGTGGAACATAAGAATGAAGTCATCGGGAAAGCAGGACGTACCCGCCACATGGGAATCAGGCCGACGGTCAGGGGTGTTGCCCAGAATCCGCGAAGCCATCCGCACGGAGGCGGTGAAGGACGGTCGGGAATCGGTATGAGTTCACCGAAGAGCCCGTGGGGGAAACATACGTTAGGCAAGAAAACCAGATCCAAGAAAAAGTACAGTAACAAATTTATTTTACAAAGGAGAAAGTAAACATGTCGCGAAGTAGCAAAAAAGGACCGAATATAGACAGGAGACTTCTGGCAAAAGTTAACAAGCAAAAAGCCAGCGGGGATAGGACTCCGATAAAAACGTGGTCACGCGGTAGTCAAATTACCCCGGAGTTTGTGGGACACCGGTTCGGCGTACACAACGGCAGAGTGCATCTTGAAGTGTTCATAACAGAGGGAATGGTCGGGCACCGGTTCGGCGAATTTGCACCAACGAGAACATTCAGAGGTCATGGACAAGTAACAAAGCGGACAATGGATAAAACATAATATGGAATATCAGGCAACAACTAAATACGTCAGAGTTTCGACCCGCAAAGTGCGATTGGTCGCCGATAGCGTGCGAAAATTGACACCGAGTGCCGCCATCGCTGCGTTGTCGGAGATGCGAAAAAGCGCTTGCATCCCGCTGTCTAAAACCATTGCATCCGCGATTGCAAACGCCAAATTAAAAGGCGTCGGCGAAGATGCGCTCCGCTTTAAAACAATCGAAATTATGGGCGGGCCTGCGATGAAACGCTGGCAGGCGGTTTCCCGGGGACAGGCACACGCATTTAAAAAACGCATGACGCATATAAGAATTATTGTTGAAGATATAGATAATAAAAAGAATGAAATCGTTAAAAAATTAGAAAAAAAGAATAGTAAATAATAAATTAAATATAAAAAATTTAACTTAAAAATATATGGGACAAAAAATTAATCCGAAGGGTTTCAGAATAGGCACCACATTTACGTGGGGTTCACGGTGGTTTGCAGACAGCAGACACTACAAACAACTTTTACTGCAGGACAATACATTGCGCAGGATATTATTTGAGCGTCTTAAACCGGCCGGACTTTCCAATGTTGACATTGAACGGTCCATCAACAAGGTAAAAGTCACGTTATACGTATCCCGTCCCGGTGTCGTTATCGGACGCGGGGGCGCCGGCATGGAAGATCTCAAAAAGTATATTGAAAAATTTATCCTGACAGATCCGGGTCGTCCGGACCCGTATGAGCGTAAGCAGAAACTGTCACAGGGCGCTAACCGCTCCAAAGTGGAAGTTGCCGTCGAACCGGTCAAAGAGCCGAATTTGAACGCATATCTGGTCGCCGTCAACATCTGCGATCAGCTTATTAAGCGCATGCCCTACAAACGGATATGCAATATGGCCATTGAACGGGCCATGACGGCAGGAGCTAAAGGAGTCAAAGTATTGTTGTCCGGCCGCATCAACGGAGCCGAAATTCACCGTCGGGAGAAATTCCAGCAGGGGACGGTGCCCTTATCAACCATTCGGGAAGAAATTGATTACGCAATTGTCCCGGCTCTTACAAAATCAGGATATATCGGGGTAAAAGTCTGGATATGTCGGAAGACAATATAAATAATATAAAAAATTTAAAATTTAAAATTTAAAATTAATTTGTATGTTAGCACCAAGACGGGCAAAACATCGGAAAGCATTCAGAGGAAAACGGACAGGAATCTCGATCCGCGGGTCGCATGTGGATTTCGGAGAATACGGTCTCAAGGCCTTAACTGCCGGCTGGGTAACGAGTCGCCAGATCGAAGCGGCGCGGCGGGCGCTTACACACTCAACCCGTCGCGGCGGGAGAATATGGATCCGAATATTCCCTGATAAGCCGGTCACCCATAAGCCGCCGGAAACCCGTATGGGTAGCGGCAAAGGAGATGTATTTGAATATGTTGCAGTCGTCCGGCCCGGGAGAATTTTGTTTGAAATGGCAGGTATCAGTCACGAGCAGGCAGTCGAATCGTTACGATTAGCTGCCGCCAAATTGCCGGTCCGGACGTTGTTTGTCGCAAAGGATTAAGTATGAAAAAGAAAGAAATGACATCATTAAAAGCAATGACGGTTAAAGAACTAGGAAAGGTATTGGCTGATGCCAAGACCGCCCTTGTCATTGGCGCCATGAACCGGTACACTAAGCAGTCTAAAAATGTACATGAAGGCACGGCACTTCGCAGAAAAATCGCAGTCGTTTCCGGTATTTTGAGGCAGAAGGAGTTAGTCCATGAATAATACACGTATCGGCAAAGTAACATCGATCGGTATGCAAAAGACGGTGACGGTCGTGGTAGAGCATTTATTCCGTCATCCTTTGTATAAAAAGGCAGTGAAGCGTCATCAAAAGTTTGCCGTACACAATGAGATTGCAGGCATTGCGGTCGGAGACAAGGTGCAAATCCGTGAAACAAAGCCGATCAGCCGCCGGAAACATTATATTGTGACATCGAAATTAAAATAATACTATGGTTCAACGAAAAACAAAAATAGTGGCAGCGGATAATTCAGGAGTTCAATTGATGTCGATTATCCATATTTACGGAGCCTCGAAACAGAATTTTGCCCACGTAGGTGATATCGTGCAGTGTGTGGTGCGCAAAGTTGATCCGCAGGGTATGGTGAAAGACGACGAACTCGTGAAAGTCGTGATTGTCCGGACACACAAAGAATATCACCGTGCGGACGGATCGTACATCCGTTTTGACGATAACGCAGGAGTACTCATTGATAACGATGTAGATAAAAATCCGCGTGGAACACGTGTCTTCGGGCCGATTGCCCGTGAGCTGAAAGAAAAAGGATTTGACAAAATTGTCAGTATGGCGCCGGAGGTCTATTAAACCGGAGGTTTAATGTATGAAAATCAAAAAAGGCGATCAGATTATCGTGACAGTAGGTAAAGATAAAGGAAAGAAGGGGAAAGTCGAAAAAGTATTCCCTAAAGATTCGACAGTTCTTGTGCCGGGAATTAACATTGTGAAAAAACATGAGAAAAAACGTGATGAACAGCACCCCGGCGGCATCATCGAAGTTGTGAAACCAATCACGCTCGGTAAAATTGCCGTCATCTGTCCCAAATGCGGCAAACCAACGCGCTTGGGATTCCGGATTGTCAAAGACACCAAAGAACGGATCTGTAGAAAATGTGAACAAGTTATTTAAACCTATGCACGAATTACACGACATCTATCTCACGCAAATAGTCCCGGAATTTACCAAAGCGGGGATTAAAAACCGCATGGCTGTTCCGCGCCTTATCAAGATTGTCATTAACTGCGGTATCGGTAAGGAAGCGTCCGGTGATAAAAAGGTGCTCGAGAGTATGGCTAAGCAGCTTGCTGTGATTGCCGGGCAAAAACCCCAGATTACCCGGGCCAAGCGGGCTATTTCAACCTTTAAGCTGCGGGCAGGAGACGCGGTGGGACTGCGGGCTACCCTCCGTGGCCCCAGGATGTATGATTTCCTCACAAAGTTTATCCGTCTTGCCCTCCCGCGTGTGCGTGATTTTCATGGGGTCCCGTCCGCGGGCTTTGACGGTAAAGGGAATTATACGTTGGGTATTCACGAACAAAGCATTTTTCCGGAACTTGACTACAGTATGATTGACCGACCCCGCGGATTCGAAGTGACGTTCGTGACCACAGCAGGAAATGACGCTGACGGCAAAAAGCTTTTAACATTATTCGGTATGCCGTTCGAAAAATAATATGGCTAAAACATCTGACATCGTCAAATTTGAACATAAACAAAAATACCGAGTCCGGCAGCATAACCGCTGTTCTCTATGTGGCCGTTCCCGCGCGTATATGCGCAAGTTCGGCATCTGTAGGCTGTGTTTTCGACAATTAGCACATAAAGGAGAATTGCCCGGTGTTATTAAAGCGTCATGGTAAAAGGAGCACTATGGTAAATGATCCTATCGGTGACATGCTTATACAAATAAAGAACGCATCGCTTGCCCGGAATTCGGAGATAGAATTTCCGTATTCTAAACTGAAGATGGCTCTCGGCAAAATACTTAAGGACGAGGGATATATTGCCTCCGTTGCCAAGGTTGGCACTGATCCGAAAGCGAATCTTCGCGTCGGGATTAAATACGTCAATGGTGCGTCAGTTATCACAGGTGTGAAACGGGTAAGCAAGCCGGGACTCCGGTGGTATGTCGCCAAGGATAAAATTCCGCAGGTTGTGGGAGGCATGGGTATTGCCATACTTTCGACTCCACAGGGCGTTATGACGGGGAGTACGGCAAAAAAGAAAGGTACCGGCGGAGAATTATTGTGTAAAATTTGGTAAACCTATGTCACGAATCGGCAACACCATCATCATAGTTCCTAAAGAAGCTACGGTTGGCGTTGAGGGCGCGTTTGTGGATGTGAAGGGTCCCAAAGGCGAACTCCGGATGAACGTACCCGCGCGCATCCGTGTGCAAATAGCAGACGGGAAAATTGAAGTGAAACGGACCGGCGATGATAAACCGACCCGTGCGCTGCACGGATACGTCAGGGCAAACCTTGATAATCTTATTACCGGCGTCACAAAGGGTTGGACAAAGACATTGGAGCTTTCCGGTGTGGGATACAGGGCAGCGGTATCTGGGGAGAATTTAACGCTGAATTTGGGATTTTCGCATCCCGTCACCATCGAACCTCCTAAAGGCATTCAGTTTTCAGTTAATGAAGGAAAAATTGTGGTATCGGGATCAGACAAACAATTAGTTGGTCAAGTCGCAGCAAAAATTCGTGAGATCAAAAAGCCCGAGCCATACAAAGGGAAGGGAATTAAATATCAGGGAGAACATATCCGCAAGAAAGCAGGGAAAGCGGCAAAGGCGATCGGAGGAGCGCCGGGAATAAAATAATATGGAAACACACCACACATTACGACAGAAAAGAAAAGCACGGGTCCGGGCAAAAGTCACGGGGACTTCACTCCGGCCGAGATTATCCGTATTCCGTTCCAATACCGCCGTTTTGGTGCAGATTATTGATGATACCAAAGGCGTAACAATACTTGCAAAGCGCCTGAATGGGAAAAATAAAGTAGCAGGCAAAACGCTCGGGGTTGAAATTGCGCGCCTTGCGCTCTCTAAAGGAATTAAAACGGTCGTGTTTGACCGCAGCGGCTACCGGTTCCACGGTACGGTGAAAGAGATTGCAGACGCCGCCCGTGAAGGAGGCTTAAAAATATGAGACGCGACAGCAGAAATACGAGCGGCTTAGAAGAAAAAATAGTCCAGGTAAACCGTGTTTCAAAAAAGACCAAAGGCGGAAATAAAATCGGATTTTCCGTGCTTGCCGTGGTCGGCGACAAAAAAGGAAAAGTGGGGGTAGGCTTGGGCGGTGCTCCCGACGTATCGTCAGCGGTTCGTAAGGCTGTCAGTTACGCGCAGAAACATATGTTTGAGGTTGCCATGAAAGGAACGACTATTCCGCATGAGATCCGTGTGAAACGCGGGGCAGCTAAAATTATGTTGAAACCCGCGCCTCCCGGCACCGGAGTGATCGCAGGCGGAGCGGTCCGGGCGGTTGTAGAAGCGGCGGGTATCCGCGATATCGTATCAAAAATATTAGGAAGTAAAAATCAGGCCTCCAACGTGTACGCCACGATGGAAGCGCTCAAATTATTGCGGCTTAAGAGAATCGTATGACAAACACAGCGTTCAACGCCATGTCGATTGTACAGCGGAGGAAAAAACGACTCGGCCGCGGTCACGGATCAGGCAAAGTTAAAACGTCCGGCAGGGGGACCAAAGGGCAGAAATCCCGCGACGGGATCCACATCGGATTTGAGGGAGGACAGTTGCCGCTTATCAAACGGCTGCCGCTTCTCCGGGGCAAAGGCCGTAACGGTTCCCAATCGGGCAAAGCGGTCCCGCTGGCGGTCGAGAAATTAAATACATTACCATCGGGTACAAATGTTACATTGGAAACACTCAAAAAATATCATATGATAGACCATGCAACTGCCCGCGTCAAAGTATTAGGAAGCGGAAAAGTGACAGTGGAGTTGAAAGTTGCAGTCCCTTGTTCAAAAGGTGCGCAAGAAGTAATTGAAAAAGCCGGGGGAACAGTTCTCTCGCCACATGAATAAATTGTTGTCGCCTCTTATTAATAGCTGGAAAGCGCCGGACTTGAGACGGAAAATTTTGCTCACCGCGTTTATTTTTTTCATCTTTCGGTTGTTTGCCCATATCCCGATTCCTGCGGTAGACACGCATAAACTCGCCGCATTATTCGCACAGAACCAATTTTTAGGACTTCTGGATATTTTTTCCGGCGGGACACTCGTGAATTTCTCGGTTATGGCATTAGGGTTAAACCCGTACATCAACGCATCCATTATTCTTCAGCTGTTGCAGATCGTATTTCCCAAATTAGAGGAATTGTCTAAAGAGGGTGAATACGGACGGGAAAAAATTAATCAGTACACGCGCCTTATCACTGTACCTTTGGCAACCGTGCAGTCCATCGGTATGATCGCACTCCTCCGCAATCAAGGGATTATTGCGAATCTGGATCCGCTCGCGCTCATTACTATGGTGGTGACGATGACGGCCGGGACCATCCTCGCCATGTGGTTCGGAGAAATGATTACGGAATACGGCATCGGAAACGGCATATCGCTTCTTATATTTGCCGGAATCGTCGGCCGGTTGCCGGTTGCATTCGGTCAGGTCGCCACCACGGCAACTGCGGAAGGGATTACCAATATAATTCTCTTTGGGATTTTGGCGATATTGGTCATTGCCGCAACGGTATTCGTGAACGAAGCGGTTCGGCGGATTACGGTGCATTACGCCCGCAGGATCCGCGGCAATAAAGTCTACGGTGGGAACGTATCGTATCTTCCGCTCCGGGTAAATCAGGCTGGGGTCATTCCCATCATATTTGCCGTTTCCATGGTGCTTCTGCCGTCGCTGTTGGGCGGATTTTTAAAGCAGGTGAAAAGTCCGACGGCTGTGGGACTAGGCACATTTCTCACAAATGTGTTTAACCCCAACGGAGTTTGGTATAACGTCATGTATTTCCTCCTTGTCATCGGATTCACCTATTTTTATACTGCCATTACGTTTAATCCAAAAAAGATTGCAGAAGAAATCCAAAAGTACGGTGGGTTCATCCCGGGTATCCGGCCGGGGACAGCGACTGCAAGCTACCTCAATTATATTTTGACACGCATCACCCTTGCCGGCGCGCTGTTTTTGGGACTCATTGCAATACTTCCGTCCATCGCCCGGCAGATATCCGGAGTTACACAGCTCTTAGTGGGCGGCACCGGAGTCCTTATCGTGGTGTCTGTAGTTCTCGAAACCTTTAAAGCACTGGAAGCACAACTTGTCATGAGAAATTACGAAGGGTATTTAAAAGAATAAGGAGGAGCATGCATATTGTTTTTTACGGACCGGAAGGTTCAGGAAAAAGTACGCAGGTTAAATTATTGGCTGAGGCACTGCATTTGCCGATTTTAACGTCGGGTGATTTGGTTCGCGATGCGGCGGCAAATGACAAGGGGATTATCGGCGAAGTCTGCCGGCAGGCGCTCGTTGAAGGCAAGTACGTTGCCGACAGCGAAATGTTTGTGTTATGGAAGTGGCGCTTGAAGGAAGAGGATGCAAAAGGCGGTTGGATCATGGACGGATTTCCCCGCAATGTCGAACAGGCAAAATTTCTGGATGACAAAACAGATAAATACGGCTATACAATAGATAAAGCCATTTATTTAAATTTAAG
>JAPLWC010000091.1 GCA_026396845.1 Candidatus Gottesmanbacteria bacterium | reverse complement strand
CAGGCTCATGTCCCCTTTCAGAACGTTTAATAGTTGCGGAATCTCATCCACAGAGTGCTTACGTATAAATCTGCCGACTCGTGTCACCCTTGGATCATCCAACAATTTATAGCTATTCCGCTTGTATTCACTGTACAGTTTTGCCAACTTCGGATCATTCCGTAATTTTTCATGAGCGTTAATGACCATCGAGCGAAATTTAAAGAGTTTAAAAAGCTTGCCGTTTTTACCGACCCGTTGGGGTGTATCGGCAAATACCGGGCCTGAACTGTCCAGAACGATTGCCATAGCGGTGATGATACAAACAGGCAGAAACAACACAGTGAGGACTATGCTTCCCACCATATCAATACACCGTTTAATGAATGCGTATATCATAACTCACGTCGCCCTCAGGTGAGATGCTCGTTTTCCGTACCCTGTAGACTCTCGACAAGTTTCTTTATTTTCGGGACCGAAGATTTATTACAGACAAGTATAACATCATTCGTTGCGACAATAAGGGCATCTTTTACGTCTATCGTCGTCACGAGCTGATCCGTATAATTATAGACCAAAGAATCCTCCGTATCCGTCAGGAGCACTTTCCCCTCCGTCACATTTTTGTCCGCAGCCTCTTCAAGCGCTTCTTTGAGTGCTTCCCATGCGCCGATATCACTCCATTCAATATCCTCGGAAATGACATGGGCATTGGATGGATCCAATTTTTCCAAAATTAAATTATCAAAGCTGATTTTTTCGAACGTCGGATAAATTGCAGCAAGAGTTTCCTCGTACTTCCCCGTATGCCAGCTATCGGCTATCCGCGAAAGTCCCGGATACAGGTTGGGAGCAAATTTTTTATATTGTGACCATAAAAATTGCGGCGTGGTAACGAAATACCCCAAATTCCATGCGTGATGGCCGCTTTCAAAATATCTTTTTGCCGTTGACACATCGGGCCGGTATTGAAAATCAACGAATGAATAAACGGGAATCTGATTTTGCGTCATCATTTCCTTACCGTATTCGATCCAGCCGAGGTTTTCGCTTGGGAATCTCGGTTTCTGCGCGACGAACACAATCCTGTCAGGATCTTTTTTGACCACTTCGCCCGCGGACAATAGAATTTTCCGAAAGAGCGCTTCTTTTTTTACCAGATGATCACTCCAGACGATCACCATGGGTTCCAGAGGAAAATCACGGACGAGCAAAGATGTAATGAGGCCGACCGCCGGCCCGACATCCCGCATCTCCGGTTCGCCGATTACATGATCGGGGGGCAACTCATCGAGTTGTTTTTGGACAATCTCCACATACGGCGCCCCTGTGGATACGTAGATATCATTCCAACTAAAATCCGGCTGTAACCTATTGGCTGCCAACTGTAATGTTGACTGGTTACCGATAATTTTTTCGAACTGTTTGGGTGATTTTTTCCGGGAAAGGGGCCATAATCTGGTCCCTACTCCGCCTGCAAAAATAACTGCTTTCATATTTTTTGTTTTGCTAATTCCTCAACTATCTTTCTCATCCCGTCTTTAAAATGCTTCAGATCAAAACGCTGCGCATTCTTCCTGCAGAAACCGCTATCATACCATTCTTTACTAAACGTGTGCAAAGCATCAACAAGACATTCCGGCGTCTCGCGGTCAAACAACAGACCGCTTTTCCCGTCTATTACCGTTTCTGCCATGCCCGAGGCTCGATAACAAATTACCGGTTTGCCGCATGCCTGTGCTTCAAGCGACACTAACCCGAAATCTTCCTCACCGGCGAAAACAAATGCCCGGCATCTTTGATAATAGGCAACCAGCGCTGTATCTGTCAAATCGCCGCCGACAAATTCTATATTGCTATTTGCACGTTTTTTCAGACTACGTTCACTCCTGCCTGAACCGATAATTTTGAGTGCCCACCCGAGTTGGTTAAACGCATCAATAACAATATCTACCCGTTTATACGGCACTAACCGGGAAACACACAGGAAATAATTATCATTTTCCATTTTTAATTTTTCATTTATTTTGAATTTTTCCGTATCAACGGGCGGATATATCACTTGTTCGACTTTTCTTTGATAATATTTTTCAATACGATGTCCCACGCGTTTTGAAATGGCAAGGTAATAATCAGGCCGAGCCGAGGCAATGATGTCCCATTTTTTTAACATCGGCGCTAGATTATGCAATACCTTACCGGCAAATCCTGATGCTTCATACTCTTTTTTTGCGCTCCAGAGATATCGGGTCGGCGTGAGACAATAACAAATATGGACTGTTCCGGGCTTTGTAATAATATCTTTTGCTTCTGCGCTAGTTACGGAAACCACCACGTCATAGGCATCCCATGAAAACGATTCAAACGCCATAGAAGTAAGCCATGGATACAATTCATGATGTCTCTTGGCAAACGGGATATGTTGGAGAAAGGATGGGTGCACCTGAAAAACATTTGCCCACGCTGCTCGCTTCTTATCGTAGACTGCAGTAAATAGTGGCGCTTCCGGCCAAATCTCATGAAGCGCCAAAAGTACCCTTTCTGCTCCTCCCCATTTATTGACTCGGTCATACACGATGGCTAATTTCATCGATAAAACAATTATAACTCTAAGTCAGTGGAACTTTAAACCTTTTTCGGAGAAACAACTTTTTTGAGAAGAAATAAAGTACCCTCAAAGTCCACCCCACAAGTAGTAACAGTCCCTAAAACACCATCCCAAAACGGACTATACGGAACAACATGATATGCACCTTTTGCATCTTCTGCCGACTCACGCCCGCTTTGTACCCTAAGAGAATTATTTACTGTGTCGTCGAGAAGTTGCTCATATTTAGGACCCAAAGTTGGATCGGTAGAAACTGCCCTATATGCCGCATCCAACGCTTTGTAAAATTGCCCAAGTAAATGGCCTTCATTCAATATGTTATGCTTGAGAAATCTCTGCTGAGCATCTTCAGCGGCACTAATTAATTCCTGAGGAGTTGCGGCGGTTTCATGCCCACTATCAACTGTTTTCATATCAATCGAGCAGTATACAACATCATTTTTCATTAAGCAAACACGCAAACTGATGTATATATTTCCAGTGTCTCCTTTGCCATTTTTTGCCAGGAATAATGCTTCACAATGCCCGAATTAACAGAAGGTCTTTTTATTGCCGCACGTTTCAGAATCTTTGTAAGATCATCGGCACTGCGCGGATCAAAATATATTGCCGAACTTCCCAATATTTCATGAAAAACCGGAATGTCACTCACAATCACGGGGCAATTATTGGCAAGTGCCTCCAGAGCAGGCAATCCGAACCCTTCCATGAGCGAGGGTAGCACACATGCCAGTGCGTTCTGATACAGAGTTACTAATTCATTATCCGATACGTTTGTTTTAAAAATAAGTTTATCTTTCAACAACTTCACACTATCTGTTTGTTTCAGCCGTTTATAAAAATAATCATCCTTACCAACCAATACAAGTTTGACATCATTCATATTGCTAAACGCACGCAACAAAACGTCAAGGTTTTTGTGTGGGTACGCGTTTCCGACGTATAAAAAATATTTATCCTTCATAAATAACCTCTATCTGGTCAACGGGTATATCGAAATGATCGAGTACCTCCTTTTTTGTCGTTTCTGAAACGGCAATTATTTTTTCACTCCAACAAATCGCTTTTAAAAGAGAAACATAATATCCTAACCGGCGGAATTGGTAAAAAACATACGGGAGCGTCGTTGCTTTACCCGTGTCAAAATGCAAAATCGTCAAGTCATGGATTGTCACGACAAACTTTCCGAAGTATAAAAGCGGCACATTAAAATACGGCACGTGCAAAAGATCGAGATGCTCACGATTAAAAATCGCCGGCATAAAAAGTTGTTCCGCCACACTATGCCATGGGACATCTGCAAGCCGCGTCTCCCATCGGGCATTCGGAAGTGTGAATGAATCAAACGCGTTTTTGCGCAGAAAAACAACGTAGGAGTTTTTGGTATCAACCTGACCCAATTCTTTAATAAGATTCCGGATATATCTGCCGACACCGGTTTCGTTAATAAAGCGCGCATCTATGCCGATTTTCATAATTATTTACAGTGAAAACCTATCAAGCAACCACAGCCTTGTGCGGTAAAAAGTATTGATGAACAAACTTATGATTGGCCCGTACTTCTTCTCGTAATGTTTTTTATAAAACAGCCAGTTGGAGGTATGAAAATGTATTTCCGTTTCCACCTGTTGTGAACGCACAGCATTCGAACGTCCGCTTTGTTTCTTTTTGTGAAGAACTGACGCTTCCGGATTAAACCATACCTCCCAACCCTTTTGTTTCAACCGGTACGCCCAATCAATATCTTCCGCATACATAAAAAAATCTTCATCGAGTAAACCTACCTCTGTGATCGCCTCTCTGCATGCAAGGAAAAACGCGCCGCTGATCGTGTCCACCTGATGCGGAATGGTCATATTTTTGTACCCCATGTGATACCGGCCAACTATGCGCGATGCGGGGAATAGTTTCTCAAGACCTGTCATATATGTAAACGCCGCCCATGGCGTCGGAAATCCCCGATGGCACGCAGGATCCATCTTCCCGCTCGCCAAATCAAGCCTGCAGGTTGCCGCGCCGGCCGCCAGGTGACCGTCCATAAACCGAAGCATTGTTTGAATTGAATCCTGCCTGATTTCCGTATCGGAATTTAAAAGCAATATATATTTTCCCTGAGCAATTTTTATTCCTTTATTGTTTGCTTTCGCAAACCCCACGTTCTTCTTATTCAAGATACGCGTTATATCGGG
>JAPLWC010000042.1 GCA_026396845.1 Candidatus Gottesmanbacteria bacterium | reverse complement strand
TACTTGTCCGGGCCATCGTAGGACTCGTCGCCATGTACATTATCTCCCCATGGAGGATAACGCTGAAGCTCTCAAAGGATGTGGCCCGGAAACTCATGCGGTTCGGTGTTCCGTTCCAACTGAATTCATTCATCGCGCTTCTCAAAGATGATTTATTAACCGTCTTTTTGGGAAAAATGCTGCCGTTTGCCCAAATCGGGTATATCGGTTGGGCAAAAAAATGGGCGGAGGTGCCGCTCAGGTTAATTATGGACTCTGTTATCCGCGTGACGTTCCCCGCATTTTCCCGGTTGCAGGAGCACAAGGAACATCTTCAGGCCGCGATTGAAAAAACTCTTTTTGGGCTCTCTCTGACAATATTTCCGATTTCCGTAGGATTATTGTTTTTCGCGGCTCCCTTTATTCATATCATTCCGAAATACGGTAAATGGGAGCCGGCAGTGGTGTCTTTTTATCTGTTAACATTCTCCTCAATTCTGGCCGGCCTTTCGACACCCCTTACCAATGCGCTCAATGCGATTGGAAAAATCAAAGTAACGCTGGGGCTCATGGTTATGTGGACCGTTCTCACGTGGATACTCGTACTTACGCTTATCCATTTCTACGGTTTTATCGGCGTACCTATCGCATTCGTTACGGTATCAGGAACGCTTGTCGTCGTTGTGTACTTAGTGAAACGGTTTGTGCAGTTTTCATTTTGGTCCAGTATCATCACACCGCTTCTTGCAGCCCTTGTTCAAACCGGTTGGTACTTCGGGATATTACGTTTCATACCGCAGACTCTTCTGTGGCTGGTTCCGGCCGCGGCTGCTGGTGTTATACTGTATGGAGGCGTAGTGTGGTTGTTCGGGAAGCGACGGATTATGGATATTATCCGGGCGTTTCGCGCGTAGACTATGAAACAAACCCTTTCAGTCGTCGTGTCGGCATATAACGAAGAGCATACGCTCGGCAGATGTCTTTCTTCGGTCAGTCAGCTGGCCGATGAAATTATTGTGGTTGATAACGAATCGCAGGATAACACTGCCGGTATTGCAAAAAAGTTTACAAAGAAAATCTATTCGCAAAAAAATATCCTGATGCTTAACATAAACAAAAATTATGGGTTTGAAAAAGCAACAAGCGACTGGATACTGAATTTGGACGCTGATGAAGAAATACCTAAAGAACTTGCAGAAGAAATACAATCAATTATCCGATCAAATCCTCAGGTGAATGGATATTGGATCAAGCGAAAAAATATCATTTTCGGAAAATGGATTACCCACGGATTATGGTGGCCTGATAAGCAAATACGGTTGTTCAGGAGGAAGAAAGGGAAATTTGCCTGCGTATACATCCATGAATATGTGAGTGTAGAAGGCCACGTCGGCGAACTCGCTCCCGCGTATCTTCATTATAATTACGAAACTGTTCACCAATATCTGACGAAAATTGACCGTGCATCCACAAGCGAAGCATTGTCGCTTCGTGACATGAAGTACCAACTGGCATGGTATGACGCCGTCCGATTTCCCCTGTCGGATTTCCTCAAAATATATTTTGCCCAACAGGGGTATAAAGACGGACTTCACGGTTTGGCGCTGGCGCTATTTCAGGCATTTTATTCTTTTACCGTTTTTGCCAAATTTTGGGAAATGGAGAAATTCAATCAAAAGGTACTGGCACCCATGGCTGTTGCCCATGAACTTGAGCGTGCAGGGAAAGAGGTCAAGTACTGGATGATTACGGCGAAAATTCAGGATACAAAAAATATTGTGAAACAAATATTATGGAAAATAAAACGAAAGTTGCTGTAATTATTGTCAACTGGAACGGGCATAAGGATACCGAAATTTGTTTATCTTCTCTTGAAAAAATCGAAAAACATGATGTAGAGCTCCGTGTGATCGTTGTGGACAACGGTTCATCGGATGATTCAATCGCAAGCATCAGGAAAAAATATCCAGGGGTGACCGTTATACCCACAGGCAAGAATCTCGGTTTCACCGGAGGAAACAACGTCGGGATTACGTATGCCCGCCAACATCGTGCGGATTTCGTTTGGTTACTCAATAACGATACGTTTGTCGATTCCCATGTGTTGAGTGTCCTGAGAGCTTTTCGGGATTCAAAAGTCGGAATTTGCGGAAGCAAAATTTATTTTGCCCCGGGGCATGAATTTCACTCCGACCGCTACAAAGAAACTGAACGCGGCAAAATATTTTGGTATGCAGGGGGATTAGTAGATTGGGACAATATGTATGCATCCCACCGCGGGGTGGACGAAGTGGATCATGGTCAGTATAACACTGAGGAAGAAACTCCGTTTGTGACCGGTTGCTCCATGATGATCCGTGCTGATGTTTTTGACCGTATCGGTGAGTTGGATGACCGGTATTATCTGTATCTGGAGGATCTGGATTTTTGTCTGCGCGCTAAAAAAGCAGGATTTTCACTCCGCTACGTTCCTTCCTCTGTTCTTTGGCATGTGAACGCCTCATCCTCCGCACGTCCCGGCAATCCGCTGCAGCAATATTATCAAACACGAAATCGAATGCTCCTCGGTTTTCGGTTTGCACAAACGCGCACAAAAATTGCATTACTGCGTGAAGCGATACGATACCTACTCACTGGGTCCTCAGTTCGCAGAAAAGCTGTGATAGATTTCTTTTCAGGGAGATACGGAAATAGATTTTCATTATGAGTACAAAATTAACCGCGATTATTATTACAAAAAATGAACAAGAGAGAATAGCAGAATGTTTGGAACGTGTCGCATTTGCTGATGAGCGTATAGTTGTTGACAACGGATCAACTGATCAAACGGTAGAGCTCGCAACAAAGCACGGTGCTAGAGTTATTTCTGAGAAAGAAAAAGATTTTTCCCGTTTACGTGATGTGGGTCTCCGTGAGTCCACCGGAAAATGGGTACTTTATATTGATGCGGATGAAGAAGTTAGCCCCGAACTACAAAAAGAAATAAAACAGGTAATTGGTTTAGCCCAACCTTCAGTATATTTCATCAATCGCGATACGTATTATTTGGGAAGCCATTGGCCGTATCAGGATAAAGTCGAGCGGTTATTCCTCCGGTCAGCACTGCGGGGATGGCATGGAACCCTGCATGAGACCCCGCTGTATGTCGGTACTATAGGGACACTAACCAATCCACTCGTACATCGTACTCATCGAACACTGGAAGAAATGGTTGCTAAAACCAACGAGTGGTCGGCACTGGAGGCAAAACTGCGGCTTGATGCGCATCACCCTCCGGTTGTTTGGTGGCGGCTCATTC
>JAPLWC010000090.1 GCA_026396845.1 Candidatus Gottesmanbacteria bacterium | reverse complement strand
CCTGCAGAGAGAGAATTGGTGGCTGGCTCGACTAACTGGCTCTGCGCGGGTGGGGTCGCGCAGAGCGTTTGGAAGGGCTCGCGGAAAACGGCCGAGAGCCGCCGAAGACAAAAAGAAGGAAAGACCCCGCAGAAATTTCTTTCATTATATGAAATACATAGCGTATTGCAGAAGATCGACTGATGAAAAAGATAGGCAGGTTCTGTCCATAGAGGCTCAAATTGCGGAAATTAAAGAATACGCCAAGCGCGAGCAGGTCGAAATCTCAGAGTTCATCACTGAATCCCGAACCGCCAAAGAGCCGGGCCGCCCATTATTTGCCGAGCTTATCTCCAAGCTCGAGCGAGGACTGGCCTCAGGTATTATTTCATGGCATCCGGATCGGCTTGCTCGCAATTCGATTGACGGCGGCAGGATTATCTATCTTATCGACACCGGAAAGCTAGCTGGACTCAAGTTCCCAACATTTTGGTTTGACAACACGCCGCAGGGTAAGTTTATGCTTTCAATCGCATTCGGCCAGTCTAAGTATTATGTCGATAACCTTTCAGAAAATGTGAAGCGCGGCATCAGGCAGAAACTCAGAAATGGCGTGTGGCCTCATAACGCACCGCTTGGCTATCTCAACGACCTCAAAGCGCATTCAATTCTTGTTGATCCGAAGACCGCGCCGCTTGTACAGAAATCGTTTGAACGATTTGCGTCGCGCACCGTTTCGTTTACCGATATCTCCCGTATGTTTGCCGATAACGGCATCTATAGGAAAAGCGGCCGAATAATTCATATCAATACTGTTCGAAATATGCTCGCAAATAGGTTTTATATCGGCCAGATGGTTCACCTCGGTGAATATTACGATGGAACTCACGAGCAGATTGTCAGCCGTGATTTGTTTTATAAGGTGCAGACAGAACTTATGCGCATAGAGCGGCCGCATTTCAAAGGACATCATTTCTCATTCGTCGGGCTTGCGCGGTGCGGAGAGTGCGGCGGGGCGATTACCGGAGAAATTCATACGAAATACTATCGCACCACGCGAGGCAAAGTTACATACACATATTACCGGTGTACGAAAAAATTCGGTCCGTGTTTCAGTAAATACCTTACCGATTCCGAATTTGAGAAACAGATTCGCGCGTTGATAGCATCAGTAGGATTGCCGTCGGAGTGGGAGAGTGACTGGCAACAGAAATTTATTGCAGATTCGGAATCGGAAAAGACTGGTGCAGAGAGCCGACGGCAAGTTTTGGAATTAAAATTATCGGACATAAATAGAAAACTGGATTTGTTGCTCGATGGACTTCTCGACCAGACGATTGATCAAGAAGCATATCGAAAAAAGAAAAATACACTCTCTGAAATGAAACACCAAATTGAAGAAGAAAAGAAAGATAGTTTGTCGGGGAAAAATAAACGGCTCGAACTCATGAAGGAATTTATGGATAGCGCCTTTCAGGCGCATAAAATCGCGCGCGCAGACAATGCCTGCGAAGATTTGGCAATCTTCGCCAAACGCATCGGCTCGAACTTCTTTTTGAAAGACCGGCGGCTCTCGGCCGTTTTCCGCGAGCCCTTCCAAACGCTCTGCGCGACCCCACCCGCGCAGAGCCAGTTAGTCGAGCCAGCCACCAATTCTCTCTCTGCAGGTCCGGAGGGAATCGAACCCCCACTAGAGCTTTTGGAGAGCTCCGGTCTACCATTAACCTACGGACCTAGTAGGATAATTATATCACGGGAGGATGTGGATGGTTTTGATGGCAGCATCAAACGCGGTTCCGTAGCCAGCGACAAATGCGTCCATCCCGTTGGTCGGGTGTTTGAAAATGACGACATCAATAGGCATCCCGTTTTTGGCGGAACTGTCGTGATACAACGTTGCCGATATACTCGCGCCGCTGACCGTCGGGATTGAGAGCGTTTCGATTTTGTCTGCGGGGAGTGCGGGTCTGGGGATATCCTTCTGACATGTGAGTGTTATGGATTGTGTTTTATCCGCCGTGTTATTTAAGATAGCGCTGCCGGATGCATTTTCCAATACGGTAAAGCTTGCGGGGTACAAGAGAGAAAACCCGCAGAATGTATCCCTATACGTTTGTGTGATAACGCCCGGCGTCGGGGTAGGACTTGGGAGGGATACAGGAAGAGGTGTTTGTTTTGTCAGCTTTTTGCCGATATTGACGCCGACCAAAAGCGCAGCGCATATGGCCAGGACAATCACCAGCAGGTAAGTATTCCGATGCATACTCTCGTTATTCCAGTTTACTTGTCTCTTTATGCGATGTGTGTTTTTTGCAATAGCGGCAATATTTGTTCAGAATGAGTTTTTCCGGCGTATTCACCTTATTGCGCACCGAAATATAGTTCTGGTGTTTGCAGACAGAGCAGACGAGCGCGAGCAGTGTTCGTTGATCTTTTTTGGCCATAGGTGTTTATTATACCGTACATGTGAGGCTTACTCAAGCAGATGGTTTGTACGAATGGCATCCATAACCGCCTGCGTAAATAGCGCCCGGCCGGCGTCGGAATAATGGATATGGTCGCCGCCGTTAATATAGGTAAGGATGCCGTCGCCAGTAGCCGTGAGGCTGGCGTGGTACGCGTCGGCCAAGGGAAGGTGCTGGCTAGCGGCAAATTTGACCGTACTGTCGAGGTATTGTTTGATCACCGTCGTCCGTTCTATTTTATCCTGTGCGCTAAATGCGAGGCCGGCCGCTCCGTCTCCGAAAACCGTACTGTTGGGTGCGATAGTTGCCGCGATAATAATTTTGGCGCCGGGTAAGTATTGGTGTATCGTATCGACTGCGCGGGCCATCGCCATCCAATGGCGGTCCAGGCCGTTGGCTTCGGGGAACGGGTTATAGGCAAAGGATTCGAGAACGACGATATCGGGGTTGGTGGCGGTAAGCGCCGGGATTTGGTTCCCTACATACGTATAGCTATTGGTTATACGTTCTATTCCGTAATCGATGTTGGTGCCGCCGTCACCATAATTCAATAGGGTAAAATTGGCGCCGGGATATATATTTTTCAAACGGGCGTGCAACGCCGGAATTCCGGGTCCAAGCGTATCTATCATGGAGTCACCCAAAAGAACGATCGTATATGATTTCTTTTTTGTGGCAATCGGCGTGGGAGTGGGAGCGACGGTTGTTATAGCGAGAACCTCCGGCGTTGTGCCGGGAGCAGAGATGATCTGACCAAATGTGACATCCGGTTTTGGTGGGGGAGATGTCGCGATTGTCATGTCATCAGGAATCGGTGAGATCACCGTTTCTGCTGCAAAGACGGCAAATGCGAAAAGTGATAAAAGGCTCATATCTCCATGATATACGTAGTGGCGGTGTGAAATCTAGTTCAATGTTATTCGCGGAAGATGAGGTGTTCTTCAAAGCGTTTCGCTTCAAAAAATTTGACACAGAAATCGCGGGTTTTTTTGGGGTCGTACCATGCGCAGGAAAAAATATTCAGGTAGACACTCTTTTTGTACTCCGAAAAATGTGCGGTGATGGAACTGGTTTCAATTAATTGCACGAGTGAGTATCCGCTCGTCATGGGATTTTCATGACCGAAGTGGGGAATGAATGCTTTCCCGTACCGTTTCATTTTGATAACGTTGTCACACAATTCGATAACAAATTTTTTTATTTCTTTTCCCGAAGAAATTTTTTCCGGATTACAGTTATACAAATTGAGTATGAGCTCCTGTCCGTAATAGGTGTCGTGTTTTTTTTCCGGTGCATTCAACATATAGGTAAAAATTATTCTTTCTATACTTAGATAATGTTATTTTTCATAGAATGTCAATAACTAATTTCATTATGAATACTTTTTTACAAGAGTGCAAGCGTTTTTGTATTTGACAAAGCAAAATAAACTCTATATACAGAGTAGCGCATGCAAAACGATGACTCATTATTAAATCTTTCTCCGGTAGATGGCAGATATGCGTCAGTCACTCATGTGCTTCGCCCGTATTTTTCGGAATTCGCGTTGATGAAGTACCGTTTGCAAGCAGAATGTCTTTATCTCGAATGGTTATCCCGATGGAAAGTTATTCGCCTCGTAAAACAGAAAGAAAAAATAATTATAAAAAATATTGTACGTTCATTTTCTTTTGATGATGCAAACCGGATTAAAGTATTTGAAGACGAAACCAAACACGACGTTAAGGCGTTGGAATATTTTCTGAAAGAAAAATTAGAAGAGACAACGCTTACAGACCTGTTGCCTTTTGTACATTTTGGTTTGACGAGTGAAGATGTTAACACGTTGTCGTACGCACTGATGTTGAAAGAATCGCATGCAGAAGTTATCTTGCCGGCGTTATCCAGCGTTCTGGATCTTCTGCACACGTTTGCGTCCGCAAATGTCAAAAGCGTTATGGTTGCCAGAACCCATGGCCAACCGGCGGTGCCGACAACGTTTGGCAAAGAGCTTGCTGTGTTTTATGCTCGGGTGAAAAAACTCGAAAATCGTTTAGCTACGTTTCGATTTGAAGGAAAATTAAACGGTGCGGTCGGCAATTACAATGCGCTTGCGTTTGTATTTCCGAAAGTTGACTGGTTCAGGTTTAGTAAGGAATTTATTTCCTCTTTGGGATTGTCGTCAAATCTTGTCACCACGCAAATTATTCCGTCTGATAATTGGGTAGAGTATTTTCAGTTGCTTGCGGAGGTAAACACCATATTCGTCGGGTTGTGTCAGGACATGTGGCAATATATTAGTCAGGGGCTAGTGGTGCTGAAGCGCGATCCCAAACAAGTCGGCTCTTCGACAATGCCGCACAAAGTGAATCCCATTGATTTTGAAAATGCCGAGGGAAATCTTTCTATTGCAAATTCCTATTTCGAATTATATACCAGGAAATTATTGGTTTCCCGATTGCAGCGTGACCTGTCCGATTCTACGGTGAAACGGACCATCGGGACAGCACTCGGGCACACAGTGCTTGCATGGAAAAGTTTGATCAAGGGATTGGAGAAGATATCGTTTAACCCTGAGGCCGCACGTACGGAACTCAACGCGCATTGGGAAATTTTGTCGGAAGCCATTCAGGTGTATTTGAAAATTCATGGTGATGCAAAAGGGTATGAAACGGTAAAAACGGCAACGATGGGAAAGCAATTTGACGCAAAAACATTCCGGAGGTTGGTAAAAAAATTTCCTTCTCTTGCAAAATTAACACCTGCTTCGTATAGTGGCTTGGCCAAAAAACTTGCAGAGCTAGCCTTACAATCATGATAACCGTCGTTATCGGTACACAATGGGGGGATGAAGGAAAAGGGAAAATCGTGGATGTCTATGCATCTGCGGCGCGGTATACCGTACGGTTCCATGGCGGCAATAATGCAGGGCACACGGTTGTCGTCGGCGACAAAAAATTTTTCTTCCATCTTATTCCTTCCGGTATTTTTCAACCAAACACAATAGCGGTTATTGCCAACGGTGTTATTTTGGATCTTGAAGTACTCCTCGGAGAGATGAAATTGCTTACGGATGCAGGGATTCGACTTAAACATAAACTTATTATTTCCCCGCGCTGCCATATTATTTTGCCGTATCACAAAGCATTGGACCACGCATATGAGAATGCGCGCGGAAAAAATAAATTGGGAACGACCGGCCGGGGAATCGGCCCTACCTATGCCGATAAGGTTTCGTATAATGGCCTGCGGATGTATGAACTCATACACTGGAATACCTTTGTCGAAAAATTCACGTTTCAGGCAGGAATTAAAAATAAAATTCTTAAAACTTTCGGTGTCGAACCTGTCGATGTGACAGGTTCGCTTGCAAAATTCAAAAAATTCCGGACGATTATTGCACCGTATGTTGTTGATACGTATCCCGTGTTAACAAAAGCGATTGTGAAAAAAGAATCTATTGTATTGGAAGGTGCCCATGGCAGTATGCTGGATACAGATTGGTCTCCGTATCCGTTTTCCACAGGGTCCAACACCTTAGTCGGCGCGGTGAATATCGGCGCGGGTATTCCGGTAAAGAACATAGATACGGTTATCGGTGTCGTGAAAGCATATCTGTCCCGTGTCGGCGGGGGGCCGTTGCCGACGGAACTTACCGATAAACAAGCGGATGTGATCCGCGAGAAAGGCCATGAATACGGCACGACCACTGGTCGGCCGCGTCGGATTGGTTGGCTGGACTTGGAAGCGGTAAAGTTTACGACTGCTATAAACGGAGTAACAAAAATTGCCATCACAAAACTGGATATCTTAAACGGTCTTCCGGAAATCAACGTGTGTGTCGGGTATACGTTGCGCGGTAAAAAAATTCCGTATTCTTCGTGTGGGTATGAAGAATTGGCGAAATTAACTCCCGTGTATAAAACATTCAAAGGGTGGAGGGAAGATATTTCGGGGATCCGGAAATTTAATAAACTGCCGAAGAATTGTCAGACATATCTGCGGTTTATCGAAACATTCTTAGGTATTCCTTTGGGAATCATTTCCGTCGGCGCCGAGCGCAGAGCAAACATATATCTTTGAGCCAGTATATCAAATAGCTCGGACTTATTTTATCAAAAATTCATAAAATCTGCTGGTGCAAGAAAAGGGGTAAAGGGGAAAATGAATTGCACCAGCTTTCCCTGTCGCTCCAGCCGCTTCGCGGCTGTCGCGAACGTTTTCAAAAAATTTGCTCGCAGGGCGCAATATTGAAGGGGAAAATATTTTGATACGTTTTGATTCCGTTGCAACCCACCCACCCAAAACAATTTTGATGGCGGCGACCCCGCCTTGTGCGAGAGGCCGCGCTAGGGCGCGGCTTGCCGATGTTCAGTTTTTTTATTTTCTCTTTCAGTCTCTATCGGAGTCCATTATTATTTTTCGTGTCCTGCAGTCGGCGGGGTGATCCGCTGTTACCCCCGCCGCTTTACTCGTATCCCTGTCCAGCGTTCGTTCGGCTTGCGCGCCCGCTTTTTGGTAGCGCTTGCCCCGCTGTCGGCGGGGCTTCGCGCAAAAAACATTATAGCGCCCGGCGCACTTAGTTCGGTTGTCTTTATTCGCGCGAAGACGCGCGATTTTCAGCTCGTACTACCCGGGGGAGGCGGGGGCGCGGAGCCGCCACAAGATTCGGCCAGAACTCACCGTTTTGGCCGATTGGTGATTGTCGTATACTGGATTTATGGTAGATGATTTTGTCTCACCACCACCTTCAGATACGAGTGTAAGTTCAGTGGTCGAGTCACCGATTCGGTCAGAACCGGCCTCCGACTTGTCGGCGCCACGGGAAAATCGTATCTATGGAGTTAGCACGTCAAGGATTAGCGAAAGTTACTTCTTATGAAGACAGAAGAAAGTTGAAATATCGGGATGAACTCATTCAGGCGCAAGATGAGGCGAAACAAAAGAAACTAGGGGTGTTGAAATAGGAGGATATTGAGCCCTATCAGTTTTGAACCTGCGAAATTTTAAGCTTTTGGTTTTTCCCAAATAATATCCATATCCTGAATTTGATAATTCGGGTGATATGAAAACTGCTGCGCAGCGTTAAATTTAAAGGTTTTTCTTACCTGTGCCACTCTTTTATCTATAGCTTTCTCAAATTCCCCTCCGGTTCTATTGGTTCTGATTGTATGATTTTGAGGAACGGCAATTATATCGAACCCATTTTCTGTAGCAAATTGTTCAAGGGAACCGGCGATACCATTGAAAAGTGCGGTTTCATCAACGGAGTAGAGGTAGGTGCTGGAAGGGTTAAACGAAGCAGTCAGGATTTTTTTACCCTGTTCGTTAAAATGATGAAGAAGCACCAACCCCTGACATTGTACTGTGTCCGGTTCCTGAAATACCATTTGTAGATAGTTTGGCATACTCCACATATTTTGGTTTGGATATTTATCTGGGTTGTCTCCACTAACACAAACCCCGCCTACCATTCTTGCATGAGCGCTTTCTTTACTTTTCGTCACATATCCGTACAGAACCTCCCGTTGCTTGCCTGACAAGGATTCAAATTTAGCCAGCTCTCTATCTATTTTTGTTCGTTCATCTTCAAATAAATCGATGAACCTCTGCACGGTATAGGAGGCAAATTGTTCTTCATCGTATTTTCCTTCACGAATGCTTGCTTCTGTATCTAATACTTGTTGGAGATTTATCTCTCCAAGATGAGCCTGTTTTGGATCAACTTCCTGCCCGGTAATTGCCTTGAGTGCTTCAAATGTCCTTTCCCTTTGGGATCGCAGTTGACCGTAAAATGCTTTCGTTTCTGGTTTAGGAGATGTAGATGCTTTTTCTGTCAATCCCCCGGTAAAGCTTTCATAGCGTTGTATGAGGGTCTGTACTTCCTCCGGAGTATATTTTTTCCCTCTTCTATTTTCTAATATTCTCCCGGCCTGTTTTATAAAACCCTCCGAAGCTCCTAGTTTATCTATTTGGAGCCTATTTATCATGTCCTTTCGTTGAACCATTGTCGTTTCCTGTGCTAGCTTTGTAAAATATTTTGGCATGACGGCCGCAATCGTCGGATTGTTCCAGGCCGCCTGAACCAGTCTCCGGTTTACCTCCTTAATGCGATCCGAATAAAACGTTCCCACTTCGCAAAATAACGCATAATCCTGATTGTTCGCACGCGCCACCCGGTCACTCGTACCGGCTATGTAGTCACTGACATCCTCAAACGTGGTGAATTCGTAATTGATTACCAAATTTTTAACGGATGCTGCATCAATTGACCTAGTCCCGTAGAGTGAATCCGTAAGGACTAAGAACATTTTTTCATCAAGCGTAGTGGCGGTTTCCAAATTAACGTCTGGCAATCCACCTTTTTCCACGATTTCCTGCAGAGTTTTATCGACACGTTCCTGCAGCGCTGCCTCTATCTTCGCTTTATCATGTCCTAAAGCGTTCATTTGTTCGGCCACGTCAAGAATTGGTTTTTGTACGTCGGCTTTTACAACCGCGTCTAATGTCTCGCCTTCCTTCACCCGTATTTCGCTTTGGGACAGGAGATCCATTTCATATCGCGGTTTAATCTTAAACTGGGTCAGATCGCTGCTTCTATCAGGGCAGCTTTCATTACTTTTAAAACTAGTCCAATTCCCACTGTTATTGGAATATACGTGCTGCAATAGGTCTTTGTAGTATGGTTTTGCCCTTTCTTCGTCGGTGATGGCGCCGGAGCCAGTCATTCTTTCGGCCAAAGCCTGAAGTTGAGCGACATACACCTTTTCATGTCCGGCCTCTTTTGCCTCTTTATATCCCTGTAATGTTGTGGGGGATATAATTCTAAACTGTCGGGCAAATTCGGGTATAAGTTCTTTATCCTGTGTTGACAACACATTGGCCGCAAGACATTCCTGGTAGCCCCGAATAAGCTGGTCTGATTTCGTTCCGAATTCACCGGCAAGACCGTTGAGAAATTTGATATCTGATATGTCTTTCAACAATGAATTCCCGTTTGTATATATAAACCATCTTGTCTCACGCATTTTGTCGTCCATTAAGGTCGGTGCCTGTTGAGGGAAAGCTAAGGCTAATTCACGGCCTATTTGTTCTTTGTCTAAAAACTGGCTGACTTCTGTAATTTTTTTTGCATCGCGGTCGTATGAGGTCAACATTTTTCTGAAAAATTCACAATCCTGATCCGTAGCAAGGTAAACTTTGGGAAACTCTATGGGCAATGAGGATAAATCACCAGATAAAATATCGTCAGCTTTTAACGGAAGTTCTAAAGCTCGTTCGCGAGAAAGCTTTTCGTTACCCACTAACTGTACAATCGAGATTAATCGATCTGAATGTTTAGCATATGCCGTAGATATATTTTTGAAAAATTGTATACTTTGTTCCCCATCAAATTGACGGCAAAACTCTTGAAGAAACTGATTGCTATCGTATAACGCTGGAGCTGTCTTATATGCATCCAACAGTAGTGCTATATCTTCAGTCTGCATTGATGGCTCAATTATTTTATTTAATACGTATTGGTTTGAGAGATAATTTACGACTTTTTCATCATGCCGATTTTCAAGAATTTTATGTGCTACAATATCCATTTTTGTAAGAACTTCCATTGGTGTTTGGGGTAACTCGTCCGGTTTTGACCGCAGAAGCGTCTGGATATTCCCTCGTAATATTGATTGGAAAGAATATCCGCTTATATAGGAACCGGTATAATCCTTGCGCTTTATTTGTTCCATCCATGCTTGATACGATGTGTCATAGAGATCTTCTACGTCTTTCAGCCTGTTTGCTACTGCAGATGGAATAACACTTCGTTCGGCTAAAACATCAAGAATTTTTTGATTTGGAAGCGATATCAGTGCTAATTCGGCAAGTCTTTTGTCAACTGTTTTGTCTTCATATATCGATGATGCTAATTCTTCAACAACTTGTTGAATCTCTGGATTATTTGTGTATTCTGTAACGTTTTTTGAAAAATTCCACTTTTCAAGAACTTTTCTTGCGGGCTTTAGCGCTGGATATGTTGCCTCCGCCTCATCTAAGATATGTTTCCAATTTGGTAGTTTACTAAGAGAGTCTAGAGACCAATTTGCATGCACCGTTCTATAGTTTTCATAATCAGCAGAGGCTAATATTACTAGCGTTCGTATGGCATCCGGCGTGGGATAATATACAAGCATATCGATATCACCCCCCTGTGTATCAGAAAGGGATTTATCCAGAATTGCTGCATAGTATCTTTCATCTTGTTTTTGTATAACTTCACCAAAGATTTCCTTCGCAGCTGTAGTAGATTTCACCGCCGTCCAGAATTCCATGTTTGGGAAATCCTGATCACCTTTATTAATTACTGAGAGGATTTGGCGTCCGAACAAATTTTCATCTCCATGCATACCGCGCGATGGATTCACGGCATTGTCAAAAAGGTGGTCAAAATTATCTCTTGCCTCCCAACTGTATAAGTATGGAGACACTGCGGTTTTTATGGGAACAATATCCTCTGCCGCAATTTGTGCTAATAATTTTCCAACAATAGCTTTATCGGCACCATTTTCTAAGCGTCCACAATCTTCTCTAATCCCATGATAAAATCCAGTTGTGTGGTAAAGAAACTGGTCTAGTTTTTCCTTATACGGTTTTGATTGTTCTTCCGGTTCTTCTCTGTGATCGAGATACGTGCGTAAAATTGAATAGAATTCATCTTTTTTTCTGGCCGGTAAGTTATCGTCTTTTATTACCCAGTCTACTTGGGGTGCAATAATTTGTTGGATATAATTTTCCCGTATTTCTGAAGTTAGTGTCCCGTCTGTGAGGATTTCCTGTAATAGTTGCTCATATTCTGTTCGAATGGCCTTAATTTCCTGTCCTATCTCGGTAAGTATTGCGTCTTCTTGTTTCGCACGAACGGGTTTTTCCTGCTCAGCAATGAGGTCAATAAGTTGTCGTTTTCCTTCAAGTTGAGGTCGTAGTTGATCAATTTGTCTTTGTAAAACTGACTTTCGTATTCCCAAGCTTCCTTTTTCCAGTGCAGCCGGAAATTTTTTGATGCCTTGCATCTGTCCCAACTCGCTAATTCTGTCATTAATTTCCCACCGTATCTTTCTATCGCGGGTATCTATTTGTTTTTGTAAGGAGTCTTGTTGGACGGAGGCTTCATGTTTTACCCGTGCAGATATTTGTAAAGCTTTTTTACTTTCTCCAATGTATTCAGATGGCGCAATGGGCTCTCCTTTGGCAAGAGCCTCAAGTTGGCCCCGGGCATCTTCAGTGGTGACTGTGCCTTGAAGTCTTTGATCATCAGTTTCCATACTAACCACACTGATTAACCGAGTTGCTTTCTCAGCATGAACGCGTGCACTTGCTTTTGTCTCAGCTAATTTCAGGGCTAATCCAGTTTTTTGCCCCGTTTGTAGTTCCGGTTGTGGCTTAACTACTGGTTTTGCTAATTCTTTAACTCCAATTGAAGGAAGCTCTTGTATGCTATCCATATTAATAAGTTTAGCACAAAATATTTTTGATATCGTAACACATTTACAAAAAACGGCGCCCTGCGAGCAAATTTTTTGAAAACGTTCGCGACAGCCGCGAAGCGGCTGGAGCGACAGGGAAAGCTGGTGCAATTCATTTTCCCCTTTACCCCTTTTCTTGCACCAGCAGATTTTATGAATTTTTGATAAAATAA
>JAPLWC010000030.1 GCA_026396845.1 Candidatus Gottesmanbacteria bacterium | reverse complement strand
ACCAATGTCCG
Organism: Candidatus Gottesmanbacteria bacterium; assembly: GCA_026396845.1. Lineage (GTDB taxonomy): Bacteria > Patescibacteriota > Microgenomatia > UBA10105 > UBA927 > XYB1-FULL-47-11. The sequence goes on along the minus strand of JAPLWC010000030.1, from coordinate 3,094 downwards.
CCTGGAAAGTTTTGTGTATACCAAAGAATCCTTTGAACAGGCAAAAAAACACCTGACGGACCGGGGGGTATTCATTCTTTACAATTATTACCGTAAAACATGGCTCGTGGATAAACTTGCAGGAATGCTTCAGGATGTTTTTCAACAAAACCCCATAAGCTATTCCGTGGGAGAGGCAGCAAAACTTGCTGTCCTGATGGTTGGCCCCCGCATCAACGATTTGTCTCCCTCTGCCACTCTCATTCCCTATACCATACAGCACACCGAAACGCCTGCAACCGATAATTGGCCGTTCTTGTATTTACGCGGACCGAATATTCCTGCATTGTATACGCATTTTCTCCTTGTTATTCTTGCCATCATTTTCATCGTTACAACCGGCACGCTTCTATACAAACGCAGCCGGTTTGACCTGCGGTTTTTCCTGTTCGGTGCTGCATTTCTTCTTCTGGAAACGAAAAATCTTGTGACGTTCGGGCTTTTGTTCGGGTCTACCTGGCAAGTGAACGCGGTAGTGTTTGCGGTGATACTTCTTTCGGTGTTGTCCGCAAATCTCCTGTCCATGCACTTTACCATACGGCCCACATGGATACTGTATCTTGCGCTCGGGACAAGTATTGGTGTGGCCGCCCTCTTGCCGAAGTCGTTCCTTCTTTCCCTGCCTGAATTGACTCGCTACACCGTCGCCAGCGTCATCTATTTTGCTCCGGTTGTATTTGCCAACCTCATCTTCAGCCAACTGTTCGGCAAAAGCCATGATCCAACCGTAAGCCTGGGATCAAATATCCTGGGAGCAGTCATCGGAGGGCTACTGGAATATAGTTCGCTCACATTTGGTTATAACACGCTCTATATCATCATTGCCCTTTGTTACATGCTTGCGTTTTTTCTCCCATCAAATACATTTTTCTATGCAACATCGCAGCGTCACTAAATGGCTCCTCGCCGGTATAATTCTTGCGGTCTTCGTCGAGACGATCCAATTACCGATTGACCCGGATCTCGGATGGCACCTGCGGTATGGGCAGTATTTTTTTCAAACCGGACATGTGCTGCGGGAAAATATCATAAGCTATGTCTGGCCCCAGTACCATTGGGTTCAGGCATCCTGGGGATACGACCTTCTTCTCTATCAAATTTTTACTCATTTCAGTTTCTGGGGATTATCTGTATCTGCTGCCCTATTGACAGTTATTACATTTCTTATCCTTACGTGGCCGATTTATCGGTATGGTGCACGGCAGTTTCTGTTTCTTGCGCTGATGTTTACGGCGATCGTCTCCCCGATATGGGGAGGCGGCATGCGCACTCCCAGCCTTTCCACACCTTTTATGGCCATGGCCATCGTCCTTGGGGACCGTATCCTGCGGCCGGCCAAACATCGCCTGCCGGCATGGGTCCCATGGATGTTACCGTTTCTTTTTCTCGTATGGGCAAACGTTCACGGAGGATTCGCGCTCGGACTGATACTTTTGACTATTCACTTGTTTGGCTACGGACTCCTGTTTATATTGCGCAGACGGACCAATATCTCGCTCATTCTGCCGGATAAACGCACATGTCTCCTGTACGGACTGGTCCTCTTGTTGTCCTGGATCACTCCGCTTATTAGTCCATGGGGCATACGCATCTACGAAGAAACGTTCAAACACACCAGCAACACCAATCTCGCTATCATCTCTGAATGGATGCCGCTGTGGGATATGCCCATCGAAATGTGCGTAATTGGTATCCTTACGCTTGCCACCATCATTGTGATGCTCCTTAAAAAACCGCTGCAACAGATCCCATATGCACTCATGCTATTGGTCGCCATCTACCTGGGGGTAAGCGCCAACAGATTCGTCATCATCCTCGGGGTGCTTGCAACCTATATCATGGCCCAGCGTTTAACAGATCTCCGTATACCGATATTCAATACATCCTGGGGCAAATGGGTATCAACGCTTTGTCTGGCAGTGGTTGTTCCTCTGGATGTGTTTTTCTTCCGGCGATTCTTCCCACCTCCGCAGCTTTTGGTCTTTCACTATACCTGGAATGATTTTTGTAACGTGACACTCTATTGTGAAGAAAAGATAACACAATTAATGCTTGCTGACCCCCCGAAGGGAAACGGATTTCATCCGTATAATTACGGAGGATATTTGGCGTGGCGCGTGCCGCAGGTCAAAACGTTCATTGACGGCCGTATGGTCGCCTGGGAAGATCATGGAAAAACTCCTCCCGCAGTCGAAGGAGATTGGATATTTATGCAGCGTGGGCCCGTGGCTTTCCGCAGATTTGACAGCGAGTACCATTTCCAGTGGGCAATCGTGCCGACAAATTCCGATATCACGGACTATTTAAACACGCTGGTTGCCAATAGTCTGTGGCAAAACAGATATCAGGGGAAACTCTATAGTTACTTCGTGAAAAATCCATGAGCATTAAAAAAACTATTCTTGCTTTCTGCACGTTGATCCTGGTCACTGTCGCAGTATTTTTTTTATTTCTGCACCCGATTGACAGCGACGGGGACTTCTACCACCACCTCATCATCGGAAGATATGTAGCTGACCTCCGCGCACTGCCGTATACCGATACGTTTACCTATACTGCAGCCGGACATCCATATATCGGCTATGCATGGGGCACGGGAGTACTTTTTTATGTCATTTTCCGTACGTTCGGAGCGGAAGGAATTTCCCTGTTTGTCGCGCTTGTCGGCGTTTTAACCTGCGGACTACTCTGGGTGCTTACACGGGAATTTCATCTGGCACGATCCGTACGGATTCTTCTTATTCTTCTTGCCGCGGGCGTCCTTGCCACGCGGTGGCCCACAAGACCGGAAATTATGACATATCCCGGCCTACTTGCCATCCTTGTGGTAAACCGGATCCGGCGGCACCACCCGCAGGCAACACTCCTTTTTCCGGTTATCGTATTTCTTTGGGCAAATTTGTACAGTGTCTCCCTCATTGCCGGACTCGGCATTCTACTTCTCATCGGAATGTTTGAACTTGTCAACGCGCGACCGAAGCGGCAAACAAAACTTTTGTGGTGGAATATCGCCGCTGCCATTGGTGCCGCATGGATAAACGGGTATGGATACCGG
>JAPLWC010000075.1 GCA_026396845.1 Candidatus Gottesmanbacteria bacterium | reverse complement strand
TCTTATCAGTTGAGAAATCATCAACGACGATTATCTCATCACACCAAGTGAGACTCGCGAGCGTCCGCGCGATCGAATCTTCGTCATTGTGAGATAATATAATTGCACTAACCACTCTCCCATTATATCATTGCCGGTAATGAAGCTTTTAGCCAAAGCGCAGCCGGTAACAATTTTTCTTTGTATCTCTCTGGTATACGTTGCGGGATTCTTTGCCCATGTCCTCTACCTTAAAAAAACCGTATACGGCGACGGTATATATTATTACGGATGGCTCACCCTGCAATCGAGTAAGTTTTCGGTAGGACCTGCACTTTTTTGGGCGCCGGCATATCTTCTGACTCATAACCAAATTGTCGTCGGTTTCACAAGCGTACTGGCAACTATTTTTTCACTTCTCCTCTTATGGAATCTGTTGTTAAAATATTTCAGCAAAACCGTAAGTATTATGACGGTAGCTGCAATCGCCGGGGCAAGTAATCTTCTATTTTATGGATCAATAGATGTAGTCAACTCCCACGCACTTACTTTTTTTGCAGCAACCCTGTTTCTCATACTGCTTCTTAAACGCCGTCACTGGTTTGCCGTGGGTTTGTCTCTTGGAATTCTCGGGCTTATGCGCACTCAAGATTTACTTTTTGCACTTCTCTTAATTCCGTATGTTACGAAAAAAAATATATACTATATTCTATCCGGAGTGCTCATTGGATTTTTTCCGCAACTCATCGCCTGGCGCCTTGCGACGGGTAAATGGTTTGTCAGCCCCTACCTCACCGGTACTGAAGGATTCAATTTCCTGCGGCCGCACATCCCCGGTGTACTTTTCGGTCTGCAAAACGGTTTATTTTTATGGACCCCGATAACAATTCTGGGCCTCGCCGGTCTTTTTACCAAAAAGCGGTTTTTGATGCTTTCCGTATTCCTTCTTGAGCTGTATGTTGTGGCCTCATGGACCACGTGGTGGCAAGGCGCCTCCTACAGCGGCAGGATGTTTGTGAGTTCTTTGCCTGTTCTCTCGTTTGGTATTGCAGAGGTTTTTTCGTGGCTTGTCCGTTACAAATGGACGCGGGTGTATTTTCTTCTGACCATCGTTATCCCGTTGTCCGTCATCAACATGATGCTCATTACTTTTTTTCTCTGGAACCTTCACTAATCAATCTCCGGAACGCACCCGCTATCCATCGCGCTAATGAGAAGTTCGCGTCGTGTCGGCATGGATATGTTTGTCAGAGCCCCGCTCCTCGATACCCTCCATGCATATACGTGATTGAGAGGAATGATATCTTTCTGCACCACAACAGCTCCCGGCATCGTCCTGGAGACGTTGGGTTTACATAAAAACTGCTGGATAAACTTCCTGTCGTCTGTGACAATCGGCGTATCATAGATATCAGTAATACCCCGCAACAGAGCAAATTGCGACGGTCCGGAAAGCGAGAGTGTATAGAATTTCACGGGATCCTCCCCTTCAAAAACGAATATAAGCGGCGTTTTACTTTTAGAAACGTCCCGGTCTATGGTATGCCATAAGGAATTCACAAGCCCGCCGGCGCGATACGCAGATGCGACGTTTGTCCGGTAGTTTGCCATCAACATATTGGAAGCCACAAATATTACTGTTCCGGCAATGAGCAATGACCGTTTACGGATAATGACTAATCCATAGGAAATAGCCAGTATAAATCCGAAACTTGAAAGCACCATATACCGGTGCGTTACTCCCATCGTAAGCCGGGGCTCAAAAAGCCAGTTCGGGACATAAAAAAGAAACATCCACAAAACTGAAAACAACAGCATACCGACCTGTTTAGATTTCGTTTTCCGATAGCCGTATCCCATGCCGACCATGATGCAAAACACGAGAAACCCTAATCGCGCAACGGCTTTGTTATATACGCCGGTACTTGCGTCTTCCGGAAAACGGAAGAGCCATCCGAACATACAATTTGCCATAGAATTAAAATAGTTTCCGATAACATACAATTTTTTCACTATCGCGGCGAAGCTTGGTTGGCGTACAAGGTGGCTGAAAAGCTGAGATGCCATGATGTCATTTCCAAATATGATCCATCCCAACACGGCAGACACTGCCACGCCGACTCCACCGATGGTTAAGATCCGCCTAAACACGTCTCTTCGGCGCGAGGAAATAGTACCAGCGAGGACAAGCAGCGGAATGATGAAGAATAACGGAAACATTCGAAACGGATCTAAAACAAATGCAATACCGATATACAGAATACCGAGAAGGAGCCAGACACCATTTTTTCCGTGAAGATACCGTACAAAATACCCCAGGCCCATTAGAAAAAATATCGCGGTGATAAGGACACCGTGCGCAGACGGCCAGCCAACCGCATCCATGCCGATACATGTACCGGCCGCCAGCACGCCGGAAAGTAATCCCACGGCACTTGAGGATGTCAGCGTTGTAGCGAAAAACGAAAATGCAAGCGCAGCACAAACACGGAGGGCAAGCCCTGTTATTTGCCACGGCAAAGCGTTCGCCCCGAATAATTTCGTCATCCAATAAAACTCAATAACCGCGCTCGGCCGGTATCCGAACTGCCGAAAGGCAGGGAGATGATTGTAAAAAATTCCCCACACTAAATACCAGTCGTCTTTCCAAAACGTAAATCCCAGATATCGCCAAAAACTTACCAAGGTCAATACGCAAAGAACCGTGATGTACATCCACTTGAATTTTTTCATTAAAACAATGAGGTGTAGAGAGCAGCAAGTTTTTTGGCACCTATCCCCGCGTCATGGACGCTGACGGCTCTTTTTCGTGCTAAGCCGGCGTACGCCAGTCGTTTCTTGGGGCTTAGTATATAGCTTTTTAACGCTTCTGCAATTGCAGACACATCCCCGGGCTCAACCAGAATGCCTGCATCTCCTATATTTTCCGGTATGCCGCCGCTTCTGGTGGTGACGATAGGCAGACCTGAGGCCTGTGCTTCCAAAAGCACCGTGCAATACTGCTCCTCGTATGTCGGCGTGGGTTTACTGGGTGCCACGAATATATCTGCATCGTTATACACCGACGGCATCTTTTCATATCCGACAGAATAGTGTTGTATCCACTCGGGGATTTTCATTTTTTCACTGCCGTCACCGACCATACGAAACTCAAGCTGATACGTACGTAATGCAGGATCGTGGAGCAATCTGGTAGCCGCATCGATAAAATCAAATATACCTTTGTACCATTCAAACCGTCCGCAAAATAAAATCACGAGTTTCTTATTAGAGTGGCGACGTCGCCCGATCGTTGCTTTCGCCGGATAAAATACTTTCGTATCGATAAAATGGCTGATAACCGTAATCTTTTTGGGGTCCGCTCCCTCAAGCAGCAATGCAGCTTTTGTTTTATTCGTAAGCGCTATCATGTGGTCAAGCTCACGCCGTGCCCGCGCTTTAAACGCCTGCCTGCCCGGAATGCCTTCGTTATTAAACGGAATAGTTTCCAATACAGTTGCGATCACTTTTTTAACATACCCCTTTTTTTTAGCATTCAGGCACTGCTGCGTGTAATGATAATAGGTTTCCGCCGTATGTACGAGATCAAACCCTTTAAGTTTTCCCTCCAGACCGAGCAAATAATGCGCATCAATACACAAGCGGTTTAACACGGGCATTTTGTACGGAAAATCAGGAAGGTCCATGGGCGACGGAAGTTTGACGACGGGAAACCGGAAACGGTCATGGAAACTCGTCAATGATCCGAACGCGGTAATATCGAATATATCCGCCAAGGGTTCAAAAAACTGCATCTCATATTTGTTTAAAAATTTCCCCCGGACTACGGCGACTTTCATGACTGTGTAATGACGCGATAGACGCTTTGTGCAAACGCACGCCAGGTAAACTGCTTGCTCCGTTGTATGCCGATGTTCACCAATTTCTTCCGCAGCATCGCAGAACCGGTAATCTTTGCAAGCGCATCGGCGGCCTCGGTTTCATTCCCTTTGGCAAATACCAGTCCCGTATCGCCTACAATCTCCGGCAGCGATCCGGTTTTGGCATAGACGATAGGACAGCCGCTTTTCATGGCTTCAGTGGCCGGCAAACAAAACCCTTCCCATAGTGATGTGAGAAAGAGCGCGCTTGCCCCGCGGTAATACGAGGGCAACGTGCCGTCAGTAACAAATCCTGCCAACTTCACCCGATCCCATAAACCCAATTCCTCTATGATGTGCGGAATCGTCCTGTCCGCCCAGTAATCGCCGCCGACAAGCAGGAAATCATATGGTTTTTTACTCTCATCCGAAAATTTTTTAAAGGCCCGTATGGCAAACGGAATATTTTTCCCGCGCTTGAGCGCCCCGACATACAGGATATACGGACGTTTTTCCTTGTATTTCGGGCCGTTTGACGTAAACCGCTGGTCTATGCCCGGATAATCAACCGTTAAACGGTTTTTCCCTATCCGGTACGCGCCCATAATATCCGTTTGTGTCGATTTGGAAATGGCAACAATGTGGTCGGATCGCTTCACCAGTTGCTTCGTCTGCATCTCAAGGCGCGCGAGCGACCCGGGGTATGCACCGGGATAGCGCAAAAATCCAAGATCGTACACAAAACCGATATTGCGGGCGCTTGATATCGGTATCATCTGGGACAGCCCCAAAAATACATCAATCGGATGGCGCCGGAGTTCAATGGGTATCTGAATCATGGACCAGCCGATTACTGGCCGCACGATCACGTTTTTCATCCGCGGGCCGAACTCTTTCATCTGTACGGGGGATATGGGTAAAAATGTATAGAGTCGGTATTCGTTTGTTTTATCGATTTTTCCCAGCTCTCTGAGCAGGTTTAGTGTGACATGGTACACGCCCACTTTCAGCCGATCATCACGAACCGATAATGCCCCCGCATCCACCCCGATAATCATATGTTTTGGAGAAACGTTTTGTATTTTCTCACACCATCCACCATTCCTGCAAATGGAGTAGAGATAGAGCGTGTACTAACTTCCCTACCGAATCCGAACATACAGCGAATGGCCCATCCAATTTTTGTCATCCAAAAAATCGGAAGTAATACTTTCATACGGTGTTTGAGGAAAAAATATGTTTCATTGCTAAATAAGTCATAATACCATTGAATCCGGCCTTCACTTTTTCTTGCCCCTCCGATTTCCGTCCTATGGTGTTCTACGACGGCTTTAGGTTCAAAGATAATTTTGTAACCCAATGTCTTGGCTCGAAGCGATAAATCCGTTTCTTCCCGAAGCGCATTACCAGTAAACCGCTCATCCACACCACCAAGAGCAATATACACATCGCGGCGCCAGCACATGTTACAGCCAATCACTGTATTCACTTCCTGACGAATAGTTGACGAAAATCCGCCGCTCACGCCTCCCAAGAGGTCAACTTGACCAATCTTCCGATATTTTGGCTCCAAACGCTGACCAGGGGTAATTACACGTCCGCAAGTAGCGGCGACCATCAAATCACGAAAATTCTTCACATGATTTTTAATTAATCCTTTGCTTACAATCACATCGTCATCAAGGAACAATATGAACTTCCCTCTCGCTTTCCCCGTTCCAATATTTCTTGCATGTGTCATGCTTGGCATTTTTAAATAACGAACCTTAACATTTCGGGGCAACTTATTCCTCTTTTCTCCCTGCACAACAACTATTATTTCCAAATACTGTCCATTTTCTGTTGTAAGAGATCTAAGGAGCTTGTGTAAACTCTCCTGACGCTTATATGTGGGAATAATTATAGAAACAACTGGTTTCATACCAGAGACTTACTTTTTTTGAGGGCAAATGCGTAACCGATCGCCGTAATCATCTCCGTAACAACCGTAGACACGCTAGTGCCTAGATATCCATAGACCGGAATAATAAGTAAATTAACAATAAAGTTAAACGCTAAGGCTGCAAGCAAAGTTAATACGATATACCTTATTTTGGATAGAGAGAGCAGTAAAAAATACTGGACACTATTAATAAATACAAACGGAAGAGCAAATACAAGAATCCGGAACGGAGCGATACTTGCTAAAAAATTATTTCCGCCCAGTATGTTGATCGCAAGCGGCGCTGCTATCCAACTTACAGCTATTGTTATTACAGAAAACAACACAGCGATAACAAGAGAGCTTTTCATTAAGGTTTCGAGCTGTAATCTTGCTTTCTCTTTAACTGCGCGAGACATCAATGGATATACACTTGCCATGTAGAAAAGCCACAGCATGATAATATTTTCGAATATTTTGTAAGCCAGACTATAAATTCCTACATCCGTTGTCGTT
>JAPLWC010000037.1 GCA_026396845.1 Candidatus Gottesmanbacteria bacterium | reverse complement strand
ACCGTACCCAATATCCCTGTTTCACCGAGCATGCGGACGTAATCTCCGTCAGATGCCACCGATAGTGTCGAGTAGCAGCTCCCTAATACTATGTTTCTTTTAAAGGCAGCAAGAGCCAGGGGCCACTCTCCCTGCAGGCGCGTCGTGATGGAAATGTCGTACACGAGTGCCTTTTGAATGAGAAAGCTTCCGGATACTGTGGCAATTTCACCCCCGCCGCCTGCGAGACTCACGCTCGTGTATGAAATTGTTTTCACTTGCCCGGATGTGCTTGCCTGCGGGAGTCCGATATACTGGCTGCCCGTCGGCAGATTTTCTATGGCCGGTGACTGGGATTTTTCAATGACTGCCGTTGTTCCTTCTAGTGATGCCAATGTTCCCACCGGTTTTCCTGTGGATAAATCAATAATGACATCGTTATATCTGAACGTTTTATAAAACCGGTCCGAAGCACCGTTGAAAAAGTTCAACAGAAAAAAGCTGGCGAGAATGACCGGGAGAATATACCATTTTTTCTTGTACCACAAAAGCATCGCACTTATTCCAACGAGGTACACGAGAAAGGATGTTCTGGACTGTGTCAAAAACAGCATAACCAATGATCCAACGGACAAAATGGAAAATACGATTTTCTGCCAGATATATTTGGCGGCAAACACGAACGCGGCGAGTATCGGTACGGTGAGTACCACGAACGCCGCCAAATCATAATGCCCGGCGAACGTGGAGGGTATACGCGCTGTTGCAGGAAGCCGGAGCGGTATTCCCTTCGCAAACTCCTCGTTCATCGTTAAAAACGCCGGCCATCCGAATAACTTCTGACCGAGTCCGTAGATAATAATGACTAGGGTCGTACCCGCGAGTGTCCACACAACCGCCGTCACGAACGATTTCTTCCTGGCAACCACATCAAACGCCATGAAAAAAAGCATCATGTATTCAATGCGGCGCAGGTAATGCAGAATAACCAAATGTGGAAAATATCCGACCAGCTTCGGACCGATAAACAGCATGGAATATATAGCCGATGTGATGCCGACACCCCAAAACACGAGGATGGGCCACGTGAGCGGCGTTTGGGGAATTTTCCTTTCCCTGAAACGAAAGAGCACATATACACCAATTGCCAAAGCAACGAGAAAATCCTCCAGACGAATGTACACAAACGTCCGGATGACATTAATAAGCGGCACTTTCGGATACAGCGGAATGAACGCTAAAAAAAACACAATGGACAATCCACCGATATTACTGGTTAACCAACGTAAGAGCTTCTTCATATATGTCAACTAAATCCGCTTTTCCCAAAATTTTACCGACTCTTATCGAAATTCCGGCTTTCACCGTTAACATAAATTTTAGCACAGATAGTTCCGCCGGCGTTCTGTGCTTGCGGTAAAAATAGATAAGCCCCCGGAATATGTTTTTCACCGGGGCCCGGGAATTGCCGCTTGATGCGGCTCCCGAATGAATAAACCGCGCCTGAGGCGTAAAAAAAACCTTATATCCCTTCCCCGCCGCCCGGTACAAAAATTCTATTTCGTCCATATACATAAATATCCCCTGATCAAATAACCCGACGTCAAAAAAAGCATCTCTCTCTCCTAACAAACACGCTCCCGACACCCAGCCAACGCGTTTCCCAACACCCGGAGAATAGCGGGTAATAGAAAGCATATCCGCCTGACAAAACAGCATGAGAAATACGTAGCCTAGGGTAAACATGGGTCCGCAGGAAGGCTGCAGCGATCCGTTTTCGTTATACAGCTTCCCTCCGACAAATGATTTCGGATGCGCCAGAGCGAACTCATATAAGCACGCCAGAGATCCATTAAGTGCGTCTATATCGGAATTGAGCATAAGTACATACGTACCTTTTGCATTGTGAAGCCCTATGTTGTTGGCCGTTCCATAGCCTACATTTTCTTTATTG
>JAPLWC010000033.1 GCA_026396845.1 Candidatus Gottesmanbacteria bacterium | reverse complement strand
CGTTGCTGTCAAGAAGTTTCCCTAAGAACTTTAACATCGCTATATTTTACCACAAATCACGCGTACCGGCAGCAGAAAAATCTGTTGAAGTAGATATCCGTTTCGCAGACGTTCCGGAAAATTTTCTTAAGCTTTATCCGCAGATCTTCCGACAATGCCTGATACTTGAGTTCACGAAGATAATTAATCATCACCATACCGCGGGGGGCCGTCGCATGACGGACGAGCGTAAGAAAACGTTCATTGTTGACAAATTCCGGCACGTCAGGCCCGACATGCGTATCCACGAGAATCATATCCCAATGCTTTTGTTTACGGACAGCACGCGCCAGAAACGCTTTTGCGTCCTCTACAACCAGTGTTAATCCCGCGACGCGATCAAGCCCAAAATATTTTTTCCCGATACCTATCATCTTCTCATCGATATCAACACCGTCAATCGTCGCATCCGGATATATAGCGCTGGTAAGATGTATCACCGTGCCGCCCGCAACCCCCAGTACGAGAATTCTCCGTATGTCAGGAGACGGAATGATGCCGAATGCACAAAACGCATGCTACCAAAGCTTCCGCACATATTCTCCGGACTGGCGCGACCCGTTTACCAAAATCTTATATTTCCCTTTTTCTTCCAACACCCGGATATCCCGGTTATACGGGCTTGAGTACTGCGCAACGACCCGGGGGATTATGTATGAAACCCAGTTCATGCTGAACGGGAAATAACTTCTTTACCGATATATGACTGAAGAACTTTGGGAATGCGGACAGAGCCGTCTTTTTGTTGATAATTTTCAAGAATTGCAATAAGAATCCGCGGTGAGGCGATAGCGGTATTGTTTAATGTGTGGGCAAACATCATCGTTCCGCTACGGGTTTTATACCGGATCTTAAGCCGCCGTGCCTGAAAATCCCCCATAACCGAATTGGACATTGTTTCCCCGTACGAGCCTCGCCCTGAGCTTGCCGAAGGGCGGCCCGACATCCAGGTCTCGATATCGTACTTTTTTACCTGTGGCTCACCCATATCGCCGGTGCACATAAGCATCACGCGGTATGGTAAGACCAAATCCTGTAAAATTTCCTCTGCATTCGCCAACAACTCCTCATGAAGAGTAAAAGAATTGTTCATATCGTTTGTTGAGATAATTACTTGTTCAACTTTGTTAAATTGGTGCAGTCTATAAACCACTCTTGTGTCTTTGCCGTAGCTCCCCGCTTCCCTGCGGAAACACGGCGAAAATGCCACGAATTTTTTAGGCAGGTCACTCTCTTCCAGTACCTCATCAGCAAAATAGGCCGTCACGGGCACCTCTGCAGTGCCTGCCAGATACACATCGTCTCGTTCAAGACGATAGACATCATCCCTGCCCCATGGGAACTGTCCGCTGCCAAAAAGGGTAAAATCGCGGACTAAGCTCGGGGCAATCATGGGTGTATACCCTTTTTTGACAAGTTTATTGAAGGTATAGAAAAGTACGGCAAACTCCAGCTGTGCCGCTTCATTCTTGAGGAAATACGCGCGCGACCCTCCGACTTTTGCCCCCCGCTCAAAATCAATAAGATCCAGTGATTTGGAAAGCTCAATATGATCTTTTGCTTCAAAAGCAAACTTCGGCACCTTGCCCCACTTTTTTACTTCAACATTTCCGCTTGCGTCTTTTCCTACCGGCACGCTCTTGTCCGGAATATTCGGAACGGTAAGCATGAGGAGTCCAAACTTTTCTTCAACACTACGAAGTTCGTCTTCAATCGCTTTTAATTCCTGCTTGATGGATTTTCCCCGTGTCTGATCATCGCGGGTTAATTTATTGCGCTCTTCGCGCAATTTTTCCGACGCACCGATAAGCTCGCGCCGTTTGTCGTCAAGCATAAGAATAGCGTCCCAATCCACATCACGGTTTTTGTTTTTTGCAGCTGTTTTGCAGATCTCCAAATTATCCCTGATGAACTTTATATCGAGCATACTTTCAACTTCAGAATGGGTTTAATAATTTCCAATGCCTTCTTCCTATGATTATACGTTTCCGTCTCGGTTACGGTCAATTCATCATGGTTATAATATTTATTAATCTCCGGCAAATACAGAAGCGACCGGTAGGGAAACCCTTCCCGACGGTACTTGGACGCCATACGGGGGATAATTCCCCTAACTTTTTCCTCCGACGTAAATACTTCCCCTCCCGGAATAACCAATGCAATAACAAGCCGCAGTTGCGCCCCGCGGTTGACATCTATAATGTCTTTCATGCGGTCCAATGTGTACTGGATGAACTCTTCATCCGTGTCTTCCCGGTCACTATGAATCCACCGGTGCGATTTCACCCCCGGTTCGCCGGCCAGCGCATCGATCTCCAGTCCTCCGTCATCGGCAAGCGTGGGAAGTTTGGACTTTTCCGCATAATACTTTGCCTTGAGAATTGCATTCTCCTGAAAACTGATACCGGTTTCTTCAGGGGCTTCGGTAATACCCATATCAGTTAACCCCACAAGTGTCACGGGAACATCGGATAAAAACTCTTTTATTTCCCCGAGCTTTCCGGGATTGGTGGTTGCGATCAATAATTTGTTCATAGTCCCAATTCCGTGTGATTCTCCTGCATCGCTTTCAATGTTATCTCAATAAACTCGTTCAGCGGGATTGCTAATTTTTCCTCGCATTGTGCAATCTGTGTCCGGTCAACGGCTTTGGCAAACTCTTTTGTTTTCCATTTTTTCATAACGGATTTTACTTCGACTGTTTCCAATTTCTTGTCGGGGCGCACCAGCGCTACTGCAACGATAAATCCCGTCAGTTCATCGCACGTTTCCAGCGCCCATTCCATTGTACCGGTAAGTTCTGCCAGATGTGTACGGCGCGTGTTATGCGACATCAGTGCGTGGACGACCGGCCCTTCGGTAATACCTTTTTCTTTAAGCCACGAAAGCGTATGTTTTGTATGTTCACTCTCCGAATCTTTGGTCTCTTCCCAGTCCGCATCATGCAAAATCCCCAGCACTTCCCACACTTCGGCAAGCTCAGTGCGAGCACATCCTAGTTTTTCCTTATCTGATATTTTTCCTTGATCCCAAAGGTGTTCGCATAATGCGTGCATTGTGAATCCGACTGCCATACAATGCCTCCGCAAATTTATATTCTGCATATGCGAATGAAGAAGTTCAATTGCCTGGGGTGCAGTAAGTGCCATAGTGGGTTATGCGGACTCCGGCCGCAGTGCCGGGAATAAAATAACGTCTTTGATGTTCGGCTGATCCGTCAAAATGGCCACCAAGTTGTCAATTCCCAATCCCCATCCTGCAGTCGGCGGCATACCGTACTCGAGCGCCTTGATATAATCGTCATCAAACGATTCATGCTCGGTCTGGCCCTTTTTGCCCAGCTTCTCCGACTCACGCCAGCGCTTCGCCTGATCTTCGGGGTCATTAAGCTCGTTATATGCGTTAATAAGTTCCCGGCTTGAAACTAAAAGCTGAAACGATGCGGTTTTGGAAGGATCTTTCGGAAGCCGTTTGGCAAGCGCCACAAATGCAGTCGGCCGGTCCATGAGATACATCGGGCCAACCAGATGCGGACGGGCGGTGGCTTTATAGAGCGTATCCAAAATCGCTCCGTATCCGATAACACCGGTGAGATCCAGTTTAACTTTCTTCGATTTAATTTCTGCTAATAACTTTTTCTCATCATCGGCTGTATTGATATCTACGCCCGAATATTTTAATACGACATCGCGGTAGGTCTGACGCGGCCAGGGCGGAGCAAAGTTCAATTCCGTCCCCTGATACATAAATTTATATGACCCTTTGAGTTCTTTCACGAGACTGGCAAGCATCGTCTCCGTGTATTTCATGAGATCCTCGTAATCGGCATACGCCCAGTAAAACTCGAGCATCGTAAACTCGGGATTGTGCGCGCGGTCTATGCCTTCGTTGCGGAAATCATGTCCCACTTCGTAGACACGATCAAACCCGCCGACGATGAGGCGCTTAAGATACAGCTCATCAGAAATCCGAAGAAATAAATCAATATCCAATGCATTGTGATGGGTAACAAACGGTTTCGCCAATGCTCCGCCGTAAATCGGCTGAAGGACCGGCGTCTCAACCTCTATAAATCCGTCACTATCCAAAAACGCACGCAAAAATGTGACGACTTTGGATCGCGTGAGAAATATATCGCGCACATCCGGATTGACAATCAAGTCCACGTACCGCTGGCGGTAGCGCTCTTCAATATCCTTAAGCCCGCTCCACTGGTCCGGCAGCGGCCGGACGGCTTTGGATATAATCTGGAAGTTTTTTGCAAAAACCGAGCGTTCACCCGCCTGGGTCCTGCCGACTTCTCCCTGTACGGCAAGAAAATCTCCGAGATCCATGCAGTCGGTGAGTGTAAACGCTTTTACATTACAGACATCCGATTTCAGCACAACCTGGATTTTGCCGGTCCCGTCAACGAGGTCCAAAAAGAAAATTTTACCGTGACCGCGCACGCCCATCACCCGTCCTGTTACCGCCGCTGCGGGCTTTTGCTATCGTCTGTTTACGGATTATGGTGCCGGGATACGGGTCCGCACCGAGTTTTTTCAGTTTCGCGAGCTTTGCCAGCCGCATCTTTTTGAGGTCATCAATAGTCGCCATGGTTTTATTCTACCATGTTACTCAATACCGAGGATTTTGTAGATAACTTTTCCCGCCGGCGCCTCTACTTCCACGCGGTCTCCGACTTTTTTGCCCATCAGCGCTTTCCCGAGCGGAGATTCTTGGGAAATCTTTTTCTCTTTGGGATCTGCCTCCCATTCGCCGACCAGCATGTATTCCTCCTTCTTGCCGTTGATGTGCAGGATCACTTTGCACCCTATATCCACCTGGCTTTTCGTGTGATTGCCGGAAATGAGTTTGGCGCCGTGGATGATTTCCTCCAGTTCCAGGATCCGTCCGTCTATGAAGGCAAGGTCCTGTTTGGCTGCCGCATATTCGCTGTTTTCTGACAAATCCCCCAACTCACGGGCATCAGAAAGTCGCTGCACCGTCTCGGGTCGCTTTACGCGGGTCAGCTGGTTATATTCGCGCTTGAGTTCTTCCAGACCTTCGCGGGTCAGGAGTACTTTGTTATTCGGGTCCATATAGGATCAAAAAAAACTCCCCTACGGTCGGATAGGATCTAGGGAGCAATAATAACTACGCAAAAATTGTATCGTATTTATATTGCTATGTCAAGAATAAGCTGATAGAATTGAGGCTGGAAATACATAGCGCCCCCATCGTCTAGCGGTTTAGGACGACGCCTTCTCAAGGCGTAGATCTCCGGTTCGAATCCGGATGGGGGTACTTGATTGGACGCTACCGGCAGAATATGCCTGAATAGCTTGGTAGCAGTAGCCTAATTCTGGTGTTCGAACTTTACCGCTCTCAAAAGTAAACCCTTTCGGATTTATCGAACACCCTATCCTGTATCGAGTCTCCGGATCGGCGTTAATAAATAGCTTATCAAAGTTGGAAAGATAGTACGTGAGCTTGGCTTTCATGTCTTCTATATTCACCACATCGATCTTTTTTTCGTTGGCCAGTGATGTTTGTGCAGTGATCTTTATCTTTATTCCATCCCGGATACGAATATAATCTTCGTCCGTATAAACTCCTTCTAGGTGTTTTGTCTCTAGTTTTACCAGTGCCTCTTTTAATTTGGTTAACTCAGCATCTATCCAACTGGCGGTATTTTTGAGCGTACTATACGTGGCGGAATACTCTTCATCCAATAGCTCCATAAAATACTGTATAGCCTCGGGCGTGGCCTTAATACTGGTAAGGTACGCCATATATGCGTCTTCAACCGTATCCCTTGGGATATTTACTCTTTGATCACAGGTATAACAAAAATAATATCCGTACGCTTTATGTTTGCCAGTAGACCATGCAGCTGTCGCCTTGTGTCCACAGTAGAAACAGGTAAGAAGTCCTTTAATGGCAAAGTCGGGATTGTATTTCTTGACTGTCGCCTTTGTAAGGCGCCTATCCTCAATAATAGCTCTCACGGCATAATACATATCCTCACTGATCATCGCCTCGTGGACACCCTTTTTTGTTCCGTAGGTTGGGGAAACCATATACCCACAATAGAATTTATTGCGAAGGATATTATCCAGTGTACTTCGTCTGAATTGTTTACCCGATTCTTTTGTGAGCCATCGTGTTGCTTGAAGGATCGTAAGATGTTCAGCCTGTACCTTATGCCATAAAGTAGAAAGAATATCCCACCATCTATCATCACGTAGAACAATAGATTTTTTATCTGTTTTTACCAGTTTATAGCCGTAAGGCACCTTCGCGATAGCATCGCCCTCTAAAAACCGTCTTTTCATGGCGTTCCGTACGTTCCGGCCTTTTATTTCATTATCCAGCTGGTTAGCCGCCGAAAGTATCGTGGAAAGAAATTTTGTTTCGGGGCTATCTCCGGTAATCGGCTCCGTAAGCGAATTGAGGGATATGCCATATTTAGAAAAGACCGCCCGGAGCGTAAGAAAATCCAGTGTGTTCCGTGAAAGACGTGAGGAGTGGTAAAAAAATATCGCCTGAACGTTTTTATGATTCTTCGTTATATACTGCAGCAATTCTTCAAGCTGGGGGCGATCTAGTGTTTTAGCGCTAATTCCTTCTTCGCGGTATACATGAAGTACATGAAATCCTTGTCGTTCAGCTTCTTTTCGACAACGATCTTCCTGATCATTGAGAGAATATCCATCGACTTGCTCATCAGTCGATACCCTCACGTAAACGATAGCATTTTTAGTCATCTCTGATACCATATTGCGCCCCTTCAGACCGGATTGTCAACCTATATTCAATAACAAGTTTCATGAAGGATTGTATAAATTGCCGGTCACACGCTATCTGTTCAGTGATCTGTGTATCGGTTAATATATCAACCTTATCTCCAAATATGTGACGGTAGTGTTCAATAGTCATACCGTCTGCCTTACAATCGCTTTCAACGTCCTTGAGCTGTCCAAAAGTTCTCTCGGGGCCACGGTCGTTTCATTGTTGATATATTTCTTAATAGCGTCCTCCGCATCTTTTAGC
>JAPLWC010000046.1 GCA_026396845.1 Candidatus Gottesmanbacteria bacterium | reverse complement strand
AGATCGCATACAAGCTTCTGAGGATTACCGCGTCGCTGAGAGCGACGCATAATTAAAATCGCTTTTTACAGATCCTCCGACTAATGTACGTCGGAGTAGGCGATGCTCTCAATTTTTCTTACCACCATTTGGATGTCAATTAAAAATCCCCCTTAAGGGGGATTTTTTGATGGAAATATCTTGTGGGCGGCCATGGAGTCGCCCGCCTGCCAGCGCCTGACCGCAGGGATGGCTGGCAGGGACCATGTACCTTCCCGCCTCTTCGGCGGGACGTTCTACCGATGAACTGTTATAACGCCCCAAACTCCACTATTTTTATATTCTACAAAGAATGTACCACCGAGGAAATAAAATGGGAAGGGGTCAATCTGTGTGAATATTACCCATCTCGTTCATAAGACGCTTAACATCATCATAAAAGCCGACTGTATGGGGAATCGTAGAAATCATTGATTTGATTTGTTCACTATTTAATTTATTGCTATTTAGAAGAGCTGACGCCTGTTTATATAACTTATAATACTTAAGCTCTTGTACGTACGGGATAATTTCTTGATAATATCGATTTTCTATCTGTGCGGGTAATTTTGGCGACTTTGAAAGTAACATGACTGCCTTATCATAATTATTTGCATGAATGGCATCTCTGATAGGATTGATTGTCAATTCCTCAGCCTTAGGCGGATACCAAATCAAAATAAAAGTAATAACTATTGTAAAGAGCACACTCAAAAGCATATTCTTTCGAATAAAATATTTGGAATGTCTTATTACGTAGTAGGTAATTACGGTAAATAAAAGGACATACAATGATGAGAAACTGAAAGGTGATATGAATCCGAAAATTGGCGGGAGATTATTAAGCATAAAAACGATTGAATATGCTGTTCCGAATATACTTAAATAAGCAGAAACAAATACCAGGGGGATAGCAAAATACTGGTTAGCAACTGCGTACGAAAAAACAACAAAAGCTAGGGTATAAAATAATAGCGAATCGAGTATTTTAAGTCTTCTGGCATAAATTCCGCATAGAGCAATCATGATATAGAAGAATACGTATTTGGTTATATATACCTGTAATTGATACGGAAGCATCATGTGATAAAGAACTGCATCTTCTTCAGATCGATACAAAAACACGTTTGTAAATATCGAATGGTATGCCCGAATCCACGGAACAAAACTTACTAAAAATATTCCGAATGGAATAGCTACGAGTACCAGGCGACTTTTCCAATTTTTTGATTTGAGAAGCCACCAAAAAGGCAAAAGAATAAAAATATGCTTAATAACAACCGATATACCTAGTAGGATTAAACCAATTATTCTGTTTCTGTCATTCCACTTATAACCTGCGTTTTGATAAAGATATGCTGCCCATAAGGCAACAAGTATTGCAAGGTTATCGAACTGCCCATGTGTGCCAGTGAGAATAATTGAAATAGGATTCAATATGAAGAGAATAGCAATCCATTTTGAATATATTTTCCATAAAGAAAAGGCAATACATACGTCTACTATACTAATGATGATAGTTATGCAAAGGCGAAATGCAGTCAGTTGGTCCTGAAATAGAAGAGAAACTTTGTAAACAACTCCGAGAATTAAAAACCATATCGGACCGTAATTATATCTCGATGTCATTTCATAAACGTTTTTTCCCTCACTCGCTAGTTTTCCGACAATTTGATATGACTGAATATCATAATTAGCCTGAGAAACAAACATCATACCTAATCGCATGCCAAAACCGAAGAGTATAAGCAGTAGGCATAAAATGATAAATATATTACTTCTATTTTTTCGAAACATATTTACGCATCATGTTATCCATTACATGATGTTATGTCAAAATCTGTGGATAATTTGGGCATCTTGGCTACGGAAGAATACTGTTTGCTTCCACCTTCAGATAAATATTTTTCTAGCCTTGCGATACCGTATGTGGGGTCCTCTTCAAAAGAGTACCCAAAAATGAAGAATTATCCCGTTATACCAGTCTATCTTGTGGGCGGCCATGGAGTCGCCCGCCTGCCAGCGCCTGACCGCAGGGATGGCGGGCAGGGACCATGCACCTTCCCGCCTCTTCGGCGGGACGTTCTACCGATGAACTGTTATAACGCCCTAAACTCCATTATTAATGATAATTTAAGAATATATCACCGTAGGAATAAAATGGGAAGAGGTCAACTAAGCGGAAGCACCCAACGTTATATTGTACTTGCAATCTAAATAAATCGTGCTATATATGTAATAGTCAACATTGAAATATGGATAACACAACACAGGATTATTCAAATCCGCCAACTGTCACGAAAAAAAGCAAACTACCAATCATTATTATCGCCGTGGTTCTTATTGTCGCCCTTTCCGCAGGAGCGATTCTCTTCAGCAGGAATAAATCAAGTAAGCCACCGGAAGTTACGGGAACCATAACAGGAGCACCCACACCTTCTCCCACTCCCACACCAACAATCAATAAGGAGTCAGTAAAAATCCAAGTATTAAACGGCACCGGTACGCCGGGTCAGGCAGTCAAAGTCGCTGTTACCTTAAAAAACGCCGGATATAACCTTGACAACATAAAAACCGGAAACGTCCCGGATAACCTCACCACCTCGTCGATTGCCTCTAAAGCCGGGTTTGAGAGTATTGCCGCAGATATGAAGACCGTACTAAGTTCTGACTTTCCCGATATTGAAATCTCCTCCTCACCGCTCGGGACTGGCAGTGAATTTGATATTGTTATAACGACGGGCGGGAAAGCGTACGTGGCTCCTACTACCCCAACTCCTACAGGTAGCGCAACTCCTACTCCTACCCCAACCGGTACAGCAGACACTCCGACTCCGACACCCGCAACGACAGACACTCCGACTCCTACTCCGACACCCTGAATCTTGTTATGACAGTTGAAGAAATAAAATGAAAAGGGGTTAAATCTTTCTAATCTTATCAATAATTGACGTTGTTGAGTTTAGATATGGCAGAGTCATAACGACAAGTTTGATATTTGCCCCCAGATTGTGGTTGGCGTACTCAACGGATTGATATTTTAGCGAAAATTTATCATCCTCAGTTTCCAACGTCATCCCATCCATACGCAGTTGCGCAAGAATTTCTGCATTTGCAGGGATATCGTCTGGCGGAATTGCAGTATCATCTACCCAAACAGCATCAACGTTATCAAATTCACTCACCACCAACTCCCTGTGTACCTCAATAGGCCGACCGACGCCTTTAAAACGTCGTGAATATTCTTCTGAAGATAATCGAAGAAGCACCAAATCAGCATGTTTTTTTGCTTCCCGAATGTGTTGCACATGACCCGCATGTGTTAAATCCCATGTCCCTTCTACGAGAATCACCGTTTTCCCAAAATCGTGCGCTATACTAATAAATTCTTGTGCCTGCTCTCGTAATAGAAGCTTATCTGAAGCATCGAATCCTATTTCTCTAATCTTTATGCGAGTAGCAACAAGTTTCTCTACATTCATTGATAGGGGCAGCAAGCAGGTATATATGTTGAAGTCTTGTGGGCGGCCATGGAGTCGGACCATGCACCTCTTTCTTATCAGGAAAGCGTTCTACCGATGAACTAGCCGCCCAGTGAGGCGCGGAAGGGAATCGAACCCTTGCATAGAAGTTTTGCAGACTCCCGCGTTACCACTTCGCCACCGCGCCAACAATACTTGATTTTATCATAAACCAGGGATCAGTAGGTAACCTTACGGTGTTATTTGTTATAATGCAAAATAGTTATGGCTAAATTTGAAGCGTTAGAACAATCCTGTTCCCGTCGGATACATATTGGGCGTTACTTAACAGAATTCTTATTCCGTGGGCCTCTTAATTATGAGGTAAGCGAAGATACCGGGGGTATATTAAAGGCAGAAGACGCCTTATCTTCGGGAGATGGACTCGTAATAGGGTTACCACACTTCAGTAAACGTGATGGGCTAATATACGGAACGTATGCACTCCATTTTGCAAAACTAAGAAATGTACCACTAGTTCTTCCGATGGCACTTCATCAATTTAAAGATTTTGAGCCGGCAATGCACATGCTGGAACGGATTTGTGATGGAGTAGTTTGTCCGATCGTAATAGACGATACTGTGCAACAGGAGAAGTATAAAGAATTATCGCAAGGACAGGGTATGAGAGAATATTTAAGAGTTGCTTCAGAGGCCATAAAAAGTGGTGGCATCGTAGCGATATCACTACAGGGAGGGAGAAAAGCGTTTTTGGGAGAACCCGTACCGGCATTAAGCACACTTCTTGCGTTTTTACATAGACGTAGTATTCAGAATTTCGCAGTACATTTTGCCGGGATTACTCCCGCGCAGACAGTCGAGCCCTCCGCATTTGAGGAGCTCAAAGGATGGAATCTTGGGGTGAGTTATATAGTAAAACCGGGCAACACCTATTCATTTGGAGAATTGAACAGGCAGTTTGATTTTAACAGTAAAGATAGTCTTAAACCGATAAATGCGTGGGGATATCGCGAATTGGCCAAACTTGTGCAGCCATCATATTGTGGTACGTATGGACCGTGAGCGCGTATTAAAATAATCCGATTTGTCTTGACGCATCGATCACTACCCTCGGATAGGAGAAGTCTACGGGAATCTCGCGCGTCGTATTCCATTTATCCAGATATTTAAGCTTCTTATTCGTTACGCCGAAGTCGTATAAATTTTTCGTAAGAAGTACGTCCGCCTCGCAGTACGATTTCAACTTCGCCAGACTTTCTGCGTCTCCTTTTTTCCAGTACACGACTGCGTTGGTGCCGACATCGGATTTGTATTTGCCCAAGGTCTGGCTTGCCAGATGGTTAAGACTCAGCGAAAACCCCAGCGTATCGCGCACGATTTTCATGATGTCGAAATGCGGGAGCTTCTCAAAACCCGTGGGGCTGTACTTTTTGAGCGCCGGCACATCAAACTTTACGGAATTGAAGCCGATAATCCGTTGGGCGCCCGAAAAATATTTCCACATATTATAAAGTTCATCTTTCCAAAAACTGCGCATAGTGCCGGTAAGTTCGCGCTGGAAATCGTCGACCGTTCGCACGTAGAGGGATACAACGGAAATACCTAAGGCGCCGGGATCGGTCCCGCTGATTTCGTTAAATAATTTTTGTGTCTCGCAGTCGAAAATGACCTCGGTAATCATAGTTATATTTGAGTTTAGGGTATAATAGTACCATGAAACCCTCCCGCGATACATCGTGGCATAAAGTAGGGAAGTGGTACAACGAAAAAGTCGGAGACCGCGGCAGTTACTATCATGAGCATGTGGTACTGCCCGGCGTTGTCCGCTTGCTCAAGCTTAATGCGAATTCTTCGCTCCTGGATTTGGGTTGCGGACAGGGGGTACTCGCGAGGCAAATCCCGAAAAACTTGAAGTACGTTGGTATCGATGCCGCTGCGTCGCTTATCACGTTTGCCAAAAAACTGGATCACAATCCCAATCATCAGTTCCTCATTGGTGATGTCACGCAGCCTTTACCGATTACTGAAAAATTTTCTCATGCAGCAATAATTTTAGCACTCCAAAACATTGAACAGCCTGCATTGGCAATAAAAAATTCTGCCGAACATTTGGTACCGGGCGGGAAACTTATTATTGTTCTTAATCATCCTGCATTCCGGATCCCCAGGCAATCGAGTTGGGGGATAGATGAGCAGAGTAAATTGCAGTACCGGCGGGAAAATATCTATATGTCGGGTTTGAAGATTCCTATCACCATGCATCCGGGCTTGGAACGTGGGGGCGCAGCCCCTTTACGTTCGCAGTTAACCTGGTCATTCCATGAACCCATATCCGCCTATACGAAAATGCTTGCGGATAATCATTTTGTGATTGAACAAATTGAAGAGTGGACAAGTGATAAAGAAAGCGTGGGCAAGGCCGGTCGCATGGAAAACCGGTCGCGCGCCGAGTTCCCTTTGTTTTTGGCAATTCAGGCGCGATTAGATCGATAACGATATGAGTACAAAAACAGATAAGATTACGGCGACCGTCATAAAAATAAGTATCGTTGTTATCGTAGTTTTCGCAGTAATCGTCGCTGCGCGGTTTATCTTCGGCGGATCGGAGGACGATTGGATTTGCGTACGTGGCCAATGGGTAATGCACGGCAAACCGGCAGCACCCCGGCCGACAATCCCCTGGGTAAAATAACTCAACGGAGAATGAGAACGAAGAGTGCGCAGATGATGGCGATGGCGATAAAATTGGATAGTCCGGCGATGACAACAAACCCAAGCTCTGTCAACGTCCATGCCACGAGGAGAATGATTCCGATGATCCGCAGGACAGACGGCAGTGAGCTTATAGCCCAGAGGATGGTAAAAAAAATAAGAAACACAGCAAGCGAGATCGGTTGATTGTGGATGGTAAACAGCGTCGGGTTAGGTACCGTGACGCCCGGAATCTGCACGTACCCGTAGAAATAGAGGAGAACCATGAGCAGAAGTATGATGCCCGCCATAGGTATTTTGTATCACAAAGAACGTGCGGTGACAAGCGTGTTTCGGTATATGATACAATTTAGCGAATAAATTATGGCGGAAAGCATAATTAAGGAAATTCAGGCAAAAAGTGTTCTCGTCAAATCGAAACTTCCTGACACGGATTACGTTATCAATCCGTATACGGGCTGTGCGTTCGGGTGCAGTTACTGCTATGCGTCTTTCATGGGAAGATTTGTCGGTAAACGGGTTGAGGATTGGGGAAATTATGTGTTTGCGAAAGTAAACCTCGGTGAAGTATTGGATAAAGAATTAGAAAAAATAAAGGATAAAACGAAATCAATTCTGTTAAGTTCCGTCACCGATCCGTATCAGGGCATTGAAAGTAAATACCGGTTGACGCGAACTGCGCTGGAATTACTCCTCAAGCATAAGTGGCAGGGGACGGTGGGCATTCTTACGAAATCTCCGCTGGTTACACGCGACATAGATTTATTCAAGAAATTTCCGAACGTGACTGTCGGTGTCACCGTCACGTCAACCGATGATGCCGTCGGCCGGTTTTTGGAACGCGCCGCGCCTCCGGCGTCGCTTCGGATCAAAGCGCTCAAAACTCTGCATGAGGCGGGGATTCCGACGTATGCGTTTGTCGGGCCGCTTCTGCCGCATTTTGCCGCAACACCGGAGAAACTCAAAGAAATTTTTGATGCACTGAAAGCGGCGGGAGTATCGGAAATCTATATGGAACACCTTAATCTTTCGCCGTACATTAAAAAGCGGTTAACGCAGAATTTGAAAGGGGCCGACGAGCAAATTATGAAGAAATTTTATTCGTCTCAATCAAAAAGTTACCGTGCCCAACTCGACGCAGTGATTATGGATCTTTTAAAACACTACAACTTTCATCTTCGCCTCGGCGGTGTGCTGTATCATAAGAACATAATATGAGTGTACAGAGCGATTTACAAAAATTAGCAAATAAAGAAAAAGCAAAATTGTTGGCGCGGTATTTTAAGACGGGGAAAGGGGAGTATGCGGAAGGGGACAAATTTATCGGGCTCACGGTACCGCAGGTGAGGGCAATTGCAAAGATTTACCGTGACCTGCCGCTTCGGGATGTTGAAAAATTATTTCACAGTACCATTCATGAATTCCGGCTGACTGCGCTTATTATTCTTACGGAAAAATTTAAGCGCGCGGAACATAAAAAGGAAATCGTCGATGTATATGTAAAAAATACAAAATATATTAATAATTGGGATCTTGTGGATTTATCGTCCCATGAGATTTTAGGAACATTTCTTCTTAATAAACCACGCAAAATTTTATATACCCTTGCAAAATCAAAAAATATCTGGGAGCGGCGGATTGCCGTCATATCAACATTTGCATTCTTGCGGAAACATGACGTTTCCGATTCTCTTGCGCTGGCGGAGATTCTCCTCCATGATACCCACGATCTGATTCATAAAGCCGTAGGGTGGATGCTCAGGGAAGCGGGGAAGAGGGATGAGAAGACTCTGGTCGATTTTTTGGCGAAGCACTATCGCGTCATGCCGCGCACGATGCTGCGCTATGCTATTGAAAAGTTTCCGCCCGCTATACGTGAAAAATATTTGAAAGGAAATAGATGAAAATCGATCGTTTTAAAATGATCGCGTCGGGGTATCTTTTGCTTATTCGTAACGGGAAGATACTCCTTCTGCGCCGGTTTCAGACCGGATATGAGGACGGGAAATACAGTGTACCGGCGGGGCATGTGGAGGATAACGAGTCGCTTCTTCATTCCACATGCCGCGAGATCTGCGAAGAAGTTGGTTTAGTCCTCAAGCCGAAAGATCTCAAACTCGTCCACGTGATGCACAGAAAAAGTAATGATATACGGATGGATTTTTTCTTCACGACGGACAAAAAGGGATTGGTTCCGAAAAATACGGAACCGCATAAAGCCGATGATCTCCGGTGGTTCTTCATCAGCAAGTTACCAACCAACACCATTCCGTACATCCGCGCGGCGATTAATAAATACCGGAAGAAGATTTTTTACTCGGAATTCGGATGGAAGTAAGGGGGTTTGGCCCATTCTATCTTGACACCTATATTCCCGTCCATTATACTCCGCCCTATGGTATCACCGATAGAACAACATCTGCATGGGTTCCCCGAAAAAATTCCGGCGAGAATCACGGAAGCCGTTAAATTCATTCCTGTTGATGAATATATTAAGTTAAGACATCAAAAAGCACGGTTCTGTGAGGCTGACGAATATAAACAAATGTCAGACGCAGTGGATGTACTTCAAAACGTGGCAGGAAAACTAGGAAAAATATATAAGCTTGACGATGAAGTAAAATTCTCTGCCGACCCCAGGGTAATTATCGCACGGCAGGTTGTAAAAAATATATCTACACCTATATATTTAGCAACGCGACGTAAGGTGTTGAACGCGGCAATCAACAGTTCAATCCGACGAAGAAATGAGTATGAATTATTGGGTGCTGCAGAAGTGGAAAAAGAAAATGATAAACTGCAGCGTCGGTTAGCTGATCTTAATTTAACCAATGCGGTGATCGCCGCGGCCAAAGTCAACCTTTCTTCAGCAGCTTGAACCCCTCAAACCACAGGATACTGACAAACATAACGGGTGCGATCAGGAAAAAATCACTGATCCGAAGGGGAGCAAGGTGAAATAAATCTGAGAGGAAAGGAATGTAGAGGATGGCCGCAAGACACGTGATTGCTGAAGCAATCACGATACCGAGTGCGCGGTTTGCGCTACTGAGTATACGGAATATATTTTTCCTCCAGGAAAGGTTTACGATAATGAGGAGCAAATTTGCGAGTACTAACGAAGTAAACGCAACCGATCGGACTTCCAGGTCGCTCCTGCCGGATTTTGTGGCGACGACTGACAGTGCGAACGTTGCCAGGAGTATACCCAGCCCCTGCAGTACGATAATGA
>JAPLWC010000099.1 GCA_026396845.1 Candidatus Gottesmanbacteria bacterium | reverse complement strand
GCTTCTTCCGTCCAAGCAGACACCGAGGCAATTGCGGAGGCTATTAAACGCCTGGTAAAAGAAACGGGCGTTAAATCAAAGGAAGTCCGTATCGCGCTTCCCGAGTCGAAAGTTTTTACGCGGGTGATTGAAGTGCCGGCTCTCTCACAACGTGAACTTACGTCAGCGATTCGCTGGGAAGCGGAACAATACATTCCCCTCCCTTTGGATCAGGTCAATCTGGATTTTACCATTCTTCGCGATGCGAAAGAAACGGGAACGAATAAGATGGAAGCGCTGTTGGTGGCGGCACCAAAAACGCTGGTAGATAATTATCTGAGCATTTTGGAACTTGCAGAATTGTCTCCTGTTTCTGCCGAAACTGAAGTAATTGCGACCACCAGAGCACTGACCCGATCGGTACCCAATGTCCACAGCGTTATGATAGTGTCGTTGGGGGCTCAGACGACTGACGTTGCCATAGTGAGAAACGGAATTCTGACGTTTACCCGTTCACTTTCCGCAGGCGGAGACGCAATAACCCGTGCCGTCGCCCAGAGTCTGGATTTTAATTTAACGCAGGCGGAAGAATATAAGCGTGCGTATGGTGTACAGCCGGATAAACTTGAAGGGAAAATCGCTCTTGCGGCAAAACCTATAACCGATACGATTGTCAATGAATTGAAACGGGCGCTGGTATTTTATCAGGAGAAATATAAAGACGATCCTGTACAACTGGTGTTACTTTCCGGCGGAACAGCACGGTTGCCGGGTATGGTGGTGTATCTGGCTCAATCATTGGGTGTCGAAGTACAACTGGCAAATCCCTGGGTCGGGATTGCACGGGCTCCCCGATTTAACGTGCTGACTGCGGAAGGGCCGAATTTTTGTGTCGCTGTAGGATTGGCACTTCGTACCTAACAAACACTATGGATACTGCCGTCAGAAAAATTAATCTTATCCCAATAAAGCAGGAAGAATCTCCGCAAACGGGGATGGCGATCGCCCTCCTCCGGCGCCTCAGTTTTTGGGCTCTTGTAATTTTTATCGTGAGCGGTATTGCCGTCGGAGGGATGTATTATTACATGCAGATTCGCTATGAACAGTTGGTAAAAACAAAACAAGAACTGTCACAGATTGTTTCGCAAAGTGCGGCGAAAGAAGGATTGTTGGCCTCCGTTAAACAACGTACGGCGCTGATAGCTAAAATTATGGGTGTCCAGCCGCCTGTCGGTAACGTGTTTGACATGCTCGTTTCATTCGTTTCCCCCGGTCAGATAACCGGGGTATCCGTTGATGAGAAGCATACCGTATCCTTATCGATTCACGCAGCATCCATTGATGAGGTAATTTCCATTACTGATACACTGATTAAACAGACAACGGCACATCGTGTACGGGCGCCGCAACTTGTTTCGTTAACGTTTGGACGTACCGGAGGATTTGATATCGGAGTATCATTTATTGCAGTATTTTAACTCACGTATGCAGCTCAATAAACTATTTCATAACTATCTGGGACTGATTGTTTCAGTCGGGATTCTCATTGTCTCCGGGTTAGGGATTCTATTGGGTGTCGTTCCGATTCTGCAAAAAACAATTGATATGAATACGCAGTTCAACAGCTTATCCGCAGAGGTTGATATACTGAAAAATAAAGTATCGGTTTTTGAGTCCATTGATGAAGTATCAATGCGGAGCAATGTACAAACCCTGTTATCCGCTGTTCCCTCCGATAAATCGCTTCCGACTCTGTTGGGGACTCTTGACGGCTTGACTGCCAAAACCGGTGTTGCCTCCGGAAATTTTTCACTTGCCAAATTGGGGTCGCTGGCGACCGAGTCGGCACAGCGTTTAAGTGCGGATGAACAGGATGTGGGAGGTAATATTTTACCGTTTACGATAGATATTACGGGTTCGCTGGACCAGATCCGCGGTTTCCTGGCTGCGAGCGTATCGGTCCGGCGCCTCCTCCGGATCCGGACCTTTGACGTTTCGTTTCTGAAAACCGCCCCCGAGTCGTCCGAGTCGGCAAATTTGGTATCGGCGACTTTGGGGATGGATACATTCTATTCCCCGCTGCCGACTACGATCGGATCTGTGAGCCAGCCGTTAACGGCACTGACAAGTACGGATGACGATGTGATTGCCAAAGTAGCGAGTATGCAATTGCTTGTTGTTCCGTCATCCCCGTTACCGCCGCCTTCCGTCGGTCCCTCCAAACCCGACCCGTTCAGCTTGTAAGATCCGGCCGGCGGTTTTTAGTGCGTTTGAGAGATTCACTTTTTCGCCAGTCGTCAATTTTTTTGTGGTTGCCGGAAAGTAGCACCGGAGGAACGGCAAGACCGTTATATATTTGGGGTTCCGTATATTGTGGATATTCAAGCAGTGGTTCTTCGGCAAACGATTCGTGGACCGTTGCCTCGGGTTTGGTGAGAACCCCGGGGATAAGCCGTACGATGCTATCCGTGAGTACCATGGCGGGAATCTCCCCGCCGGTAAGAACATAGTCGCCAATGGATATTTCTTCGTCCACAAGGCTTCGGATCCGATGATCGACTCCCTCATAATGGCCGCAAATAAGAATGAGGTGATCCAGTGCACTGAGTTCTTTGGCTTTTTTTTGAGTGTATGGCCTCCCGCCCGCGTCAAGAAGAATTGTATGGCCCTTTTGGATACTTTGTAACGCGCGATCGACAACATCCACCCTCAGTATCATGCCTACCCCCCCGCCGTAGGGGTGCCCGTCTACGGTTTTGTAGTTGTCCGCGGCAAAATCACGGATATTGATGTAATCAATCGTGATAAGTTTTTTATCCGTCGCCCGTTTAATGATGGACTGGTCAAACGGACCAAAGAACATTTCCGGAAAAAGAGTGAGGATGGAGATGTGCATAGCCAAGATTTAAGCAATAGGTGCTTCTTCTGCCAAAACAACGTCTACATAGACGCCCTGTTTTGCTGCCATAAGCTTAATAAGGTCGCGAAGAGACCGGATAATGCGCCCGCTTTTACCGATGATCTTCCCTAAATCTTCCTGGTTCGCGTGGATGGTAAGCGTGGTTTTATCTTCTGTTGTTTCATCATCGATAACAATATCATCAGGATGGTTAACGATGCGGGTAAGTATAAAAAGCAGTGTGTCTTTCATGTGTTATCCTTTGAGCAGCCGACTGACTGCCGGCGTCACCTGGGCGCCTTTTGACTGCCAATATGCAATGCGCTCGCGGTCTATGACGATTTGGGGAGGCGTCACCAGGGGGTTGAAGTATCCCAGGTTTTCCAACGCTTTTCCGTCCCGGCGTTTTCCTTCCTCGATGGCAATAACACGGTAGGTTTTTCGGTTCGTGGCTCCTGTTTGTGTGAGTCGGATTTTTAGCATTATGTAATGATATCAGATTTTGCCGAGCTTCTCAAGAGCGGCGAGGGCGGCTCCCTGCTCCGCTTCCTGCTTGGATTTGCCGGATCCGGATCCCAGTACCCTCCCCTCCGCTATCGCTTCGACCCAAAACATGCGTGCGTGGTCGGGGCCTTCGCTTTTGACGACATGATACGTCGGCGAGACGCGGGAGTCCTGCTGGATAAGCTCCTGAAGTAAACTCTTGTAATCTATGTACGATTTGGTCGCGATAATCCCTGCTGTATTCGGGAACAGATATTTCGCGAGGAACTGCTCTGCTGTTTCTATCCCCCGGTCCAAATATATGGCGCCCAAAAATGCCTCAAACACATCTGCAAGAAGTGACTGATTGGTGCGTCCGCCGGAGGATTCCTCACCGTGGCTTAAAAACAGGAGATCCCCCAGTCCCAGAGATTTGGAAATATCGCTGAGGCTCGTGGTTTTCACCAAACTCGAGCGGATATTCGTCAGAGTTCCTTCCGGGTATTCCGGATAGGTGCGGTAAAGAAAATGCGAGGTTAAAAGCGACAGTACCGAATCGCCTAAAAATTCCAGCCGTTCATTTGACGTATGTATGTGTTTGGCTTCGTTCAGGTGAGACCGGTGGATGAATGCGAGCTTCAAAAGCTCCGGATCCTTAAATGTGATACCGGTGGTTTTTTGTAATTCTTCAAATGTCATATATTAATACTTCCCTTTTCAGTTACTGTTTTTAGTATCGTTCCCAATACGCCGTTCACGAATTTCGAACTGTGTTCGTTTCCGTATTCTTTGGCAAGTTCGATTGCCTCATCGATAATGACTTTCGGCGGTTCTTTTTTCTCTACGGTAAGTTCAAAGACTGCAAGCCGTAATACCGCTAAATCAATTTTGGCGATTTTATCAACCGGCCACTCAGGAGCCGCTACATGGATACGTTCATCTATATCCGGCAGCGTCGGGAGGATTGGCTGTATGTCCGGAGTCACCTGCGCACTGTCAAAGCTAAATGCAAACAGACTGTCCATAATCTCGCGCCGGTGTTGGTGT
>JAPLWC010000055.1 GCA_026396845.1 Candidatus Gottesmanbacteria bacterium | reverse complement strand
TCATCACAACGACAATCCGGATTGGGCGAACGTCGGAATGCTCGGACAGGTGGATGTGAAAGTCACCAGTGAAAACGGCATCATCCAACCCGGTGACCGGTTGACCAGTTCAAGCCGCGTTGGTGTTGCCATGAAAGCGACCCGCGCCGGGCAGGTTGTTGGACGCGCACTGGGTAGCTGGACAGATAGTGACTCAAGTCACATAGGGATGATCCAGTTACTGGTGTCGCCCACGTATTTTGACCCTGCGGAATCTGATGACAATCAGGCGGATTTGGCTCAACTGCGCATTGAAGCGGCAAATATTACTCCCTATGCGGAACAAATTCCGTTTGCTAAAGCAGGCAACGCAACGGCTACTACAAATTTTGGAAAGTATTCTATTCAAGGAGTGGTGAGTGGCACGATTAAAGCTCTCGGGGAATTTACGTCCATTGTGGTAGCAAACCTCAAAGCCGGCATTTTGCAAAGTAATGAAGTATCCACCGATACGCTTTCCGCCAATCAAGCGGCATTCGGGAACATCGTCGGCAATCAGGCAATCGTTGACAGTCTCACTGCCGGAACGATTACACCTGATGCAAGCGGGGTAATTAATGTAAAGCTTGGAGTGGATGGTAAGGTGGCAATTCTTGATAGTAACCAAAACGAAGTCTTCTCGGTAGATGCGGCAGGCAACGGATACTTTGCCGGTACGATTACAGCCGACAAAATTCGTGTCAGTCAAATTGAAGGACTTGACCTGACTTCCTTATTATATAGTGCGAGTTCCTCAGGGAATATCCTCACCCAACCGGTGGTAAGCGATGGTCTCGCGCTCACCGGCGATCTCACAGCTTCCGGCTCAAGCACCTTTAACGGGCCGGCACTCTTTAGCGAGTTGGTAACGTTCATTAAGGACCTCATTGTCCAAGGTCAGGTGGCCATTAACGGAAGTTTGAAAGTATTGGGTGACGTCATATTCGGTGGCCACCTGACCGTCAATACCGACACTGCCGGTATTGCGGTGATCCCGAGCTCTGCGATGAGTGTCGATGTGCCGTTTGAGAAACCGTTTACCGAGCCGCCGATCGTCACCATCACCTTAGTACTGCCGGAAGCGACAGACAGCGCATTCCTCGCGGAAGGAGCGAAGGCCGCAGTTACTAATGTCACCACGAACGGCTTTACGATCGTGCTCGCGGATCCGGTGCCGAGGGACCTGATGTATAACTGGTTTGTCCTTGCCGTTACCGGCGGCAGAAGAATTGTTGGAAAAACTATAGATGGAAGCGGGTCTACCTCAACCCTCCTTATGGGTACCACATCGAGTATATTAGGGGACACGATAGTCACCCCATCAGCCACCCTGACGCCAACGCTGACTCCGACGCCGACCGCTACGCCAAGTCCCACACTTACCCCAACGGCAACGCCGGTACCGACGGCAACCCCCGCGCCCACGCCTACCCCATCATCTTCGACCAATACTCTTACCCTACTTTCCAATGATCTGGGATTCGTGCGCACGCAGGATGCCCCGTCTATTTATGCAACGGAAATCGGTCAAATTCCCACAGGTGTGACTGTGCCCTATGATGATGTACAGTACGGGTGGTATCATGTGACATATAACCAAATAGTAGGGTGGATAAGCAGCACGTATGTCCAGGTGAACTAAATTCTTAATGAAACGGTATATTTTTCTTGCTTTCTGCCTCCTAGTAAGCGTGGGTACCAACGTGTATTTTTTTGCGCAAAATTTACGATCCTCAGAGTTTGAGAAATCGAAAAAAACATTTTCCTATCTTTCTCCGCGAGTTCTGTCCGACAACAACAACGATATTCTTATAGACTTTTTACCACTGCGGACCAAGCTTCACGAACTCACCCAAGACTATGATATGACGTTTGCCTACCAATTTGAGTACCTCCCGACCGGAAATTCATTGGGCTTGAATGAAGATGTCAAATTTTCTGCGGCATCACTTATCAAATTGCCGGTCG
This sequence comes from Candidatus Gottesmanbacteria bacterium, assembly GCA_026396845.1. GTDB lineage: Bacteria > Patescibacteriota > Microgenomatia > UBA10105 > UBA927 > XYB1-FULL-47-11. The sequence goes on along the minus strand of JAPLWC010000055.1, from coordinate 2,586 downwards.
TCATGGCGTACTATCATCAAAAAGAGCGCCTGAAACAGTCGGAAGACCCGACCGTGACCATAGCACCCGATGATATTGACAAAGGCTACGGCGACCTATGGACAAAGGGTGCGGGGGCGCCGGTTAATCTGCTGGACGCTGTAAGACTTTCGCTCACCGCATCAGACAATACAGCCATTATGATGATTGCGCACCGCGTGGAAAAAAAAGATTTTGACGCAGTATACGAAGGACTGGATATAGATTTCCAGCAGGTCGGAAATGAGGTCATCATCACGGTTCAACAATATGCATATATTCTCAAATCCCTGTATTTTTCTTCGGTGTTGACGCAAAAAGATTCGCAGGCAATCCTCACGATGCTTACTCAAACGGATTTCCGTGATAAACTGGTGGCTGGTGTGCCTGCTGGGATCATGGTGGCTCATAAAACCGGACAGCTTGCTGACCAGCTCTTTCAGGACTGCGGTATCGTATTCCTGCCAAAACGTCCGTATATACTTTGCATGGTGTCCAAATCGGACGAACAGTCTACCGCACGCAGAATGAAAGACCTTTCTAAAACAATTTATGACTACGTGAGTACGGTAACTAATGAAACAAAAGATTAGCCTCATTTTTTTTACCTAGTTTTTACCAAATTTTGTCATGTTAGTACTAGCATCAAAAAAGCGCTGTTGTGGTGTATACTGCCTATAATGAAGAAATTTCTTCCGTTAATACTTGCGGGGGTATTTTTCATTATTGGACTTGCGACGATCAACGATTACGGCATGAATTGGGATGAGCCGGTTCGATTTATGCGCGGGCAGGCGTTTGTTCAATTTTTTCTTACCGGACGAAAGTCGTTCGGGTTGCCCGACCGTACCCCGCCAAATCTGATTCGTCCCGGAGACTATTTAACTCGGTATAACTTTTTGGCCGAGGAAGGCACGAAACTTGTTGAGTTGCCGGAGTCTCCGCGTCCGCAAGCAGAGTTTTTCGTGCTTCTCACGAAACTGGGGAAACGGATAAGTTTTTACCAACACGACGCATGGGCCGCCTATTTCAACACGTATTCCACGTTTGAAGTCGGACATCTGCCGCTTCCGGAAATTCTTGGGACCTTCTCCAACAGGGTATTGTATCAATCGCTGGGGTGGCTGGGCGACATCGACAGCTACCATGTGCCGTATATTCTGCTTTCCGCAATAGGAATCTTTGTAGTGAGCCAGTTTGTTTTAGATCTGACCGGAAGCTGGGTGGCTGCACTCGTTGGCGGTGTAAGTCTTGGCTTTTTCCCACTTTTTTTTGCGGAAAGCCATTTTTCCATAAAAAATCCGGAGACGGCCGCGCTGTTTGCCGGATGCGTATGGGCATTTTGGCACTGGGTGAAAGAGAATAAAACTCGGTGGATGGTTTGGTTTTTCATCTTTTTTGGTTTGTCGCTTGGGGTCAAATGGGACGCTGTATTTCTCCCGTTTATTTTTGTCCCGTGGCTTATTATCATCAGAAAAACTAAAGAGTTCCGGCAGTGGTTTGTGCCCAGACGTCTGCTGGTAATTTTTTTGATTGCCGGTTTTGCCTGCATTGCTTTTATGCTTCTTATATGGCCTGTTTCCTGGGCAAACCCCGTACGGGCGCTTGCAGACCTCGTTGTTTATTATTGGTCAATCGGCAGGGGAACTACGTTCCAGCCGCCGGGATATCTTCTCCCTGGTGGTATCAACAGTTACCCGATTCTTCTTTTTCTTTTTCAGACACCGGAAATTATTCTTTTTCTTGCGGCTGTTGCTACGGTTGCGGTCATCCGCAAATATACGCTCACAACCCTGCAAAGCGGGTGGCTTCTTCTCTTGTGGTTTTGGGTGCCGATCGTCCGATACAGCTTACCGGGTATGCATGCGTATTCCGGGTGGCGTCAGGTAATGGAAATCGTCCCTGCGATCGCAGTACTCTGCGGAGTTGCTGTGTTTGTTCTGGCGCGCGCGCTCAGCGGGTTGTGGCCACGCATTGTGTACTGTGTAATTACGATACTTTATATTGTACTTCTTAGTACTTTGATTCGGTTACACCCCAATGAAAACGTGTACTTTAATTTGTTAGGCGGAGGCGTACAGGGGGCATACGATCGGGGGATGGTGGATTATTTTTTGACCAACGGCAACGTCTATAAGCAGGTAGCTTTGTGGTTGAACGCGCATGCAGAGCGTAATGCCAGGCTAACCATTTTGTCCGGTCCGACGTTTGCCCTGTCACCCGTTTGGCTTAGGCCCGATATTTCGATTTCGCCGTTTTATTTCAGCGCGTTTGCGCAAAAAGGAGAATATATCGTCGGATTAAACAGCAATGTGGAAAGGAATTATTTTTCATATCAATACCCGCGGCAGTTTCTTGTACCTGTATACCAAGTGTTGGTTGATGGTGTTCCGATTGCTTATGTTTACAAAAACGACCGTGCACACGTCCGGCAGGGGTTTGCTGATGAACGGGACATTCCTGATCCTATGGTCACCCGCATCCACGGGTTGAACGGTGATTATTTCGAAGTTGATTTTGGGAAAGACGAATATGTTACCCGCATACATCTTACCAATGTCTCTCCCA
>JAPLWC010000106.1:3671-5992 GCA_026396845.1 Candidatus Gottesmanbacteria bacterium | reverse complement strand
AATCTCTCCGTTGGCGATCGCGTCCAGTTCCTGTTCCATTTTAGCGGTAAACGGCAACTCCAGTATATCCGGAAAATATTGCACCAGGAAATCCGTCACGGAATTACCAAGCTCCGTGGGGACAAGTTTCTTTTCTTCTTTTGTGACATACTGCCTGTCCTGAATTGTGGATATAATCGGCGCGTACGTACTCGGCCGGCCGATATCTTTTTCTTCCAGCGTTTTTATCAGGGAAACCTCGGTATAGCGCGGCGGAGGATTGGTAAAATGTTGCTCGGGCTTGACCTCTTTGAGTGCGACCGATTGCCCTACAGCCACATTGGGAATAATCACTTCATCTATATCACGGCCCGTGATTTTCAAAAATCCCTCGAATTTTATAACCGAGCCCTGCGCTTCAAACACGTAGGCGTTGCTCGTACTAACATCAATCGTCGTAGAATCAAAGACAGCTTCACTCGCCTGGCTTGCTACCGCCCGTTTCCAGATAAGTTCATACAGCCGGTGGTGGTCACGGTTCAATTCGCCGTCTCCGTCAAACGCGCTACTGAGAGTTGTAACAGTAGTGGGCCTTATCGCCTCATGAGCCTCCTGCGCCACCTTGGATTTTGTTTTGTATTTGCGCGCGGCAGGAGACACATAATCTTTTCCGTACGTGGACGCGATATACGCACGCGATTCATCCAAAAATTTATCGGAAAGGTTCAGGCTGTCGGTCCGGTGATACGTAATGTGTCCTTCCTCATATAATTTTTGGGCAAGCTGCATAGTTTTTTTAGCGGAATAATAGAGTTTGCGCCCTGCATCCTGCTGGAGCGTACTCGTCGTATACGGTGCAGCCGGAGCGCGGCGGACTTCCTTTTTGTCCACAGCCGTTACCGTAAACGGCGCTTTCAAATCCGAAACGATGGATTTCGCAGTAGTTTCATCGGCAATCGACGTTGAACTCGTCGTATACTTCCCGTCAAACAAATCAAAACTAAGGACTTCTTCATACTTCACGCCGTCTTTGGATACTAAATTCGCAATTATTTTCGATTGGGCTCCCGACACAAGGTCGGGATGACTTAAGAAGTCACCTTCAATTGTCCAAAATTCCTTTTTCGTAAACCGCTCGATTTCCCGTTCCCGCTCAACAATCAGCCGGACAGCAACGGATTGGACACGTCCTGCGGAAAGCCAGCGTTTGGAAAGTTTTTGCCACAGGAGCGGCGATAACGTATATCCTACCAGCCGGTCCAAAATACGGCGGGCCTGCTGGGCATCAACGAGCTTGAGGTCTATGGACCTGGGGTTTTTTAACGCCTGCGCAATCGCATGCTCTGTAATTTCATGAAATGCGATGCGTTGAAATGTGGAGGGGTCACGTGGTGTATCGACAACCGGCTTTTTCTTCGTCTTTTTTTCTTCCTGGGATAACAAATATGCCACGTGCCAGGCGATCGCTTCCCCTTCCCGGTCAGGATCAGTAGCCAGAATAATGGTATCAGCTTTTTTTGCAATTGCTTTCAATTCCTTCGCATGTTTGGCCTTATCGCGGGGAATAATGTAGCGCGGGGTAAAGTCATGCTCGACATCCACACCCAAATCCGATTTCGGCAGGTCCCGGATATGCCCCATGGTCGCCACCACATCATACGTACCCTTCAAAAACTTTTTCAGTGTCTTTGCCTTTGTGGGAGACTCTACTATTATTAAATTCATACTCAAATTTTTAATTTTCAATTTTTAATTTCTAATCAAATTTCAAATTTCAAATTTCAAATTCTTCGATTATATCATACGCGGATTCTACCAGTTTCGCGCCGTTTTTCAAAAGTATCGAAGCTGCGCGGCTATACATGCTCGTAATCGGTCCCGGCACTGCAAATACTTCTCTCCCTTGCTCTGCTGCATATTTTGCAGTAATGAGTGTTCCGCTATGTTCTCCCCCTTCAATAACTACAACACCGAGAGCTAGTCCGCTTATTATTCTGTTTCGTGTCACAAATCTTTTTTTATCAGTTCTTATCCCCGGCGGAATCTCAGAAACTGCCGCGCCGTGACCATGTACAATATCCCAATATAACCTAGCATTACTTGGGGGGGCGATAATGTCAATACCACAACCTAAGACCGCAATCGTTTTTCCGCCTGCATCTATGGCCGCCTGATGTGCCACCGCATCTACTCCATAGGCGAGTCCGGAAACAATCGTATATCCGTAATGAACGAGATCCGTCACCAACTTTTTTGTTACGTTAACCCCGTATTTCGTCACGTGTCGTGTCCCCACAACCGCAATTGTCTTTTCAAGATTAATTTTGGAGCCGGAGCCGCGC
>JAPLWC010000106.1:0-3635 GCA_026396845.1 Candidatus Gottesmanbacteria bacterium | reverse complement strand
GCCGCGCACATACAATACAGCAGGCGGATCGGGAATTTCCCTAAGAAGCCGCGGATACTTCGGATCGTTTTTATTTAATTTGATATAATTCATGTAATTTATCCGTTATGAAAAAACCTCACGTTATACTATCTATCATAGTCGTTACATGGAATTCAGAACAAGATATTGCTCATTGTTTATCATCTGTCCTTACGTCTACCCACCATATACCAACGGAGATAATCGTTGTGGACAACAAGTCGAGTGATCAAACAGTTCATATTGTACACACCCAATTTCCGAACGTACATATATTGAAACAGACAATCAATTATGGATTCGGTCAAGGAAACAATATAGGTCTTCAAAAAACACAGGGAAAATATATTTTATTACTCAACCCTGATACCGTAATGAACGAGCACGCTGTGAATGTAATGATGCGCTTTTTAGATTCACATCCTCACACGGGTGTTGTTGGACCCGAACAATTTAACGAAGCTGGAAAGATGATATTTATGGTAAGCCGGGTATCATTCCTCGGCATATCTGAGTATCTTATTGAAAAGGCATACTATTTTATTCACAAAAAAACTGTAATTCTCTTCCCGACTCCTCATAAAACATATATGTTAAATGCAGGTTGTTTGCTTACGCGGAACAATATTTTACCAACCAGACAATGGTTTGACCCAGATTGTTTTATTTATGGTGAAGAAAATTATCTATTTAAACACGTACATGAACAACACTGGCAAGTATATTTTTTACGGAATTGCTCAATCATCCACCTGCGGGAAAAAAGCATTATTCAAACCAACAATAAAGCGAAATTTGCATTTGATAGTTCGAAAGCGCTATTGAAAAAATCGTTCGTATTTAGGAAATAATCACCTCCCAAACCATTCCTCCAGAATTTTTTTGGCAACCGGTGCGGCAACATTGCTGCCTTCGCCTGCTCCTTCGACCAATACGGTAATGGAAAGTTCCGGGTCACCGTAAAGAGTTTTCGTATCAGATGAAGGTGCCTGCCCCGTACCGTGAGCGAAGCTCTCCGGTACTGGGGCAAACGTGGTAAACCACGCGTGCGTCCGGTTTTGAGGGTTGCCGAATTCCGCCGTGCCGGTTTTGCATGCAACCGGAATACCCGTCAATATCCCCGACGACGTAGCGATGCCGTTGATATCGCGCTTGATGCCGAAATTAAACAGCGGCCAGCCGGTGCCACCGGTGGCACATGCTTCCTCTAAACCGGTTGCAATGAACTTAATCGTTTCTTTTTTAATCCCCAAATCTTTACAATTTTGTCCCGCGGAGCGGGATCCGGCTTCGCCGGACAATTTCTTTATCGTCGGCCGGCATAACTTCCCGCCGCTTGCGATGATATTCGTCCATGCGTTGACCTGCAGCGGCGTGGTCAGCAAATATCCTTGTCCGATGGCCACATGATACGTATCCCCCAAATACCACTCGTCGCTGCGCGCGGCCAGATCCGCCGGCGTGTTAAACGCCGCGGCCTTCCAGGTGGGGTCAGGTACCAGTCCCGTTGCCTCGCCGGATAGTTCAATACCCAATGGTTTGCCTAACCCTACCAGCCGCGCCCATTTTGCGATTTTCGTAATCCCCAGCCATTCCCCGACTTTGTAAAAAAAGATGTCGTTACTCCGTTGTAACGCCTTTACAATATCCACGGGGCCTTCGGTTTTGCCGTATTGCAGAAAATACCAGTTCGGAAACGTAAACTGCCCGATGGTGATGGTTCCGTTATCTTCAACAATCGTGTCGGGTTTAACATATCCTTCTTCCATGCCTCCGAGCGCAAGAACTATCTTAAACGTCGATCCCGGCGGGTAGGTGCCGCCGATTGCCCGGTTAAACAGGGGCCTGTCCGGATTGGTGAGAAGTGCTGTATACTCACCCGTCGACATGCCGAGGGCGAACCTATTTGCGGAAAACGTGGGGGCAGAATATAGAGATAGCACTTCTCCTGTTGACGGCTTGGAGACCACGATTGCCCCTTTCTCACCAACCGGAAAGGCGTGAGCGACCGCCTCGGAAAGTGATGCATCCACTGATAATGTGATGTCCTCACCGGGAATTGCCTCCTGGCGGCCGAGAACGCGCAGAACTTTGCCAGTGGCGTCAATTTCGACGAGTTCTTTGCCGTCGCGGCCGCGAAGCTTATCTTCAAAATACGCCTCGGCGCCTGCCCTGCCGATTTTATCACCCGGCTGATACTCCCGCAGTTGGTAATATTCATCGTGTAATTCCGTATCCGTAAGTTCTCCTGTATATCCGGTCACCTGACTCAAGCTGTCGGGATATACATATTGTCTTCGCCAGTCAACCTCCAGGAAACTGCCCGCCGGCAGTCCGGTTGTCGCCAAAGCGTCCCCTTCTTCCTTAGAAATTGTTTTCGTGGTATTCCCGACGAGCCGGTACTGAGGAATGTTTGCCAGCAATGGTTTGCCGGTCCGATCTAAGAGAAGTCCCCGCGGCGCGTGTATAATCAGTTCCCGTGTACGGTTGGTATCAGCCAAAGCACGAAATTCGTGACCCTGAATAATAGTAAGATCAAACATCCGCCATGCCAGTACAAAAAATGCTACAAACAAAATGGTGGCGAAGATGAGTGCCCTGCCGGCGCCAAGCCACCAGCTTTGAGCGTGTACCCGCGGCATACGCGTCGCTGATTTTTGGGTCACTGAAACACTATCGGAAAACGCTTTACCAAGTTTCATAAGACTGAATTTGCAACAAAAAAAATAATTATTTTTGCTTAAAAATTAATAATTAAAAATTGAAAATTTTTGTAAATATTCCGATGAGAGTCCATGAATACACCACCCCTGCAATTACTTGCGCGACAGAGTGATCACGCCGCACTACTCTCGCCCACCCAACCAACGGGACGATGAAGAGTATTGGCCACAAGCACCATCCAAACCAGTGAATTATCATACCGGTTGCCAACGCGTCACCGCCGGCGTGCCCGGATATTTTGGTAACCAAGGTTGTGACACATAAAAATCCCACAACCCATACCAAGAACAGCACTAAAAGAGGAAGTAAACGTGGCTCAAAAACCCAAACAAATACGCTTATACTACCTAAGAAACATACAAGCAGAGTTAATGGTTTTACGCGCTTCTTCCGGTCTTGTATATCCCAATCGATTTTTTGAACTTTCTTCAGCACCATCCGATACACGGTCGTTGGTACAAGCATGAGAGCAAGCCAAAAAATGGACCATTCAAATGATACGCCAACCCGAACGGCGCACGCCACAAATGCCACAGGAAGAAGTATTGTCGGTTCGAATATCCGGGAAATAACCGTCGCGATATTTTTTTTCATATTTTCCGCGCGGCGACTTTTACCTTACGAAGCAATGCCTCATCATCAAGGAGCTTGCCGCACCCGCGCACAACCGCCGTCTGCGGATCGTCGGTAATCCACACCGGCATTTTGACTTCCGTGGCGATGAGTTTATCGATGCCGCGGATAAGCGATCCCCCGCCGGCCAGTACGATGCCGTGTTCCATGATATCGCCGATGAGTTCCGGCGGCGTTTCCTCGATGGTTTCTGCTATCCCCTCAACGATTTCATGGATGACCGATGCGAGCGTTTCGCGGATTTCCGATTCGTTGAC
>JAPLWC010000089.1 GCA_026396845.1 Candidatus Gottesmanbacteria bacterium | reverse complement strand
AAAAAGGACGATGTCGCTGGGGTTAATCGTTTCGGCTCCTAATACCGGCGATTCGATGTGAGCCGCCTCGTAGGGACCAGGCAAATAGACGGTTGGGGTTTCTGATGGGACTTTCAAAAACGCAAGCGTATGGAGCGTTATTGGTGTGGGGAAAAAAATTTTTGTACCTATAAACGCGAGACAAAATGCTAATGATGAAAGAAGAAGATATGTGCCAAAAAATGATCTGCGATGGTTTTTTCGAACTGTTCTTTTCATGTAGTACGTCTTGTTAAATTCCAGTTCTGCCGTGTCATGTCCTCATGTACTCTTTAATCGATTGTTGAATATTTATTTTTCCACCCTGTAAATCGTCATGTAGCTGTTGGCATAGATCGGGGAAAGGGCACTGGGCAGACCCGTTGTGAACGTGTAGGTAACGACACAGGAAATCCCGTTGGACGAAAGGATCCGCTTTTTTTGGTCCATCGGGGTTTGACCGGAAAAAAATGCGTTCTGTTGCTGCTCTTTTGCCTGATAGTTGATGGTTGAGAATCCGTTGGCGATAAAGGCCCTGCGGCCGGTGAGACCTGCAAATGATATATTAAACGGCCATACGACGAGACACGTCTCTTGAGGTTTAATAAGGTTCTCAACGTGTTTATATGCATCCATAACCGTATCTGGTAGAAATAAATATGCATTGAAAGGGTCGAGCGTGGATCGTGCGATAATTTGCTGAACGGTTGCGGGAAATGTCAGTCCGAGAATCAAAAGGATTATTCCGATACGCAGGAGCATTTTCATACTCGCGTTTACTCGCTTGCAGATAGCCTCAATAAGTATGGCGGCAGAGCAAGCCATAGTAAGCGTCGGAACGACGGAAAGGAACCGGACATTAAGTATCGAGATGTACATAGGGATAGGTGATAAAAAGATCCCCCATGAGACAAGCGTACTGACTACAATAATCTGACGAATTTTTGTACGGGTAGAGAGCAACACGGGTAATCCGACTAGCCCCAAAAGCATCACCGGCCCGTTTATCTGGAGAAATTGCAGAAACGTCAGGTGAATTTGTAGCGACACCTCCCAACTGGTGAAGTTATACGGCGGATTTTGAAAAAGCGTGTGTAAGTACGCCATGTATGGAACTGCCCCCGAAACAAAAAGGATAAGTGGAGGGAACGTGCTTGAGCATAGTGCGGCGTGCAAATATTTTTTTGGATCGCGCGACGAGACGACGTCTCGCACCCAAAATATTCCATATGTAAGCACTACGATTAACACCAGCGGTGTTTGCGTACTGGCAAGGAGGAATCCGGACATTAAAAAAAGAACCCACGCGAACAGACTGCGGGACTGAAACATATGGGGGACACACACCAAGAAGAGAAGCGCCGCAATCAGAACACTTTGAGCCAATAAGTTGTGAGGGATACTGGAAAATCGGGTAAACGGTTCGCCGTAGTTGTACCATGACTGATAGTAACCGAACGTCCAGCCGGTTGCCGTCCGTGTCAGGTACGGCCATGCGTTACTTACTAAAAACAGAATGTACGCAATCGTTCTTCCGGCACGTGAGGGAATGACCGCACGGATAAGCCGGTACGAGACAAAAAGAAGCAGGATTGTTAAGCCTAGGACAAGAAGTTGGTACCCGATGATATTGGAAATGCCGAGAATCGCAAACACGCGGCCGGACAGCACATATAACCAATGGTAGAAGACCGCCGGGTGTACGTCCTGTGTATTGATATTGAGTGACGTCAGCCACCTGAGTTTACCCTGAGCCATATAGGACAGGTAATAATAGTAATCAAGCGAGTAGTGGACGGCGCCGGCAAACGTGGTTCCAGCAGTTTCCCGCAGGACTCCTGCGATGTATGGGCTAAAGACAAGGAGCGCGAAAAATGCCGAAATCCCGATAATGAGCATACGGGTAAAGTATACTACAGAAGGATTTTCTTATATCAATTTTACGCTTTGGGTGAGCGTTGTTCCCCAGGTGAGCATGCGGTTTGCCCAGATACTGTGGTCCGTAATACCGACACGGTATTCTTTTTCCAGTCGCCCGAACGAGTGGCTAAATTTTTGAAAACCCGAATCGAAAGAGGGTGATATAGGAAAACCCAGCAGCGCATTGAGATTTTTACGGGTAAGGCGCAGAAACAACTCAATGCGTGACTGATCTTTGACAAAACTATCGCGCGCCCAGGTACCGATTTGGGTTAAATTTTCCGCAGTATCCATCACAAGGTCACGTTCAGTTGCAGAAGAATAATTGCTGTGTGTTGAGTTTTGGATTATATATCCACTATACACTATTCACTTCCAAATAGCTATTTTGTTTTATCATTCGGTTTATTTTAGGCAAGTCTGATATAGTTATACATAATTGACGGGGTTTATTTTCGGGTTTATTATGGATCCAGTATGGCAGAATATATCAATGAATCCGTTTCCGTTGTTTTGTGGAGCAATCATACCACAAACAAAATTGTACCATATAGCCTCTATTGGCGAGGTCGGCGCTACCGGATAACCACAGTCGGACTTCATCATACTGTGCACGAAGGACGGGTACTCACCCACATATTTTCGGTAACCGACGGAACGACATTTTTTAAATTAAAATTTGATACGGAAACGCTCTTGTGGAAATTGCTCGCCATTGAAACAACCGGCTAAATTTTTAATTTGAAATTTACAATTTTTATTGAATTTTTAATGTTTAAAAATTAAAACTTTCTTCGTTTGATTAAAAATTAGAAATTGAAAATTTAAAATTATGTTTAATCCCGCTCCCGCAACCGTGATGCATATTGATCTAAACTCCTGCTTCGCCACAATCGAGCAGCAGGCAAACCCCCTCTACCGCGGACTCCCATTGGTCGTTGCCGCGTATACGACCGACCGCGGATGCATACTGGCCGCGTCTGTCGAGGCGAAACGGTTAGGGATCAAGACCGGCATGTATGTAGGGGACGGCAAACGCCTCTCTCCGAAACTTATTGTCCTTCCGTCCGACCCGCCGAAATACCGCTTTGTAAACCGAAAGTTATTGGCATTGTTGTCGGAATATAGCGCACTGGTTGAAGTGAAATCGATCGATGAAATGGTTATGAAGATGAATACTGAATTAGGAATACTGAATACTGCGAAAGAAATTAAAAAAAGAATTAAGAACGAAATCGGAGACTGGCTTACGGTTTCCATTGGTATTGCCCCAAACCGGTATTTAGCAAAAATCGCGTCAAATCTGCATAAACCCGACGGACTGGATGTTATCGACTCGAATAATATTGAGCGTACATTGGGCTCGTTACAGCTTGA
>JAPLWC010000084.1:3822-10832 GCA_026396845.1 Candidatus Gottesmanbacteria bacterium | reverse complement strand
CCGGCGGGCGCGGTCGCCATCGCTACCGGTGCGGCTGTGACACCAAATTTTTCTTCGAGAGCCTTTACTAAATCCGCAAGTTCCAATACAGTCATCTCTTCTACTGATTTAAGAACTTCATCTTTTGAAAGTTTTGCCATACTTGTGTGTCACCCCCTTTCTTAATTAATTTTCAATTTTTAATTTCTAATTTTTAATCAATTTAAATTTTTAAATATTCAAATTAAAAATTCAATTCAAATTTTAAATTATAAATTTCAAATTACGCTGTCTTTTTGTTTTTTTACAGCGTTCAGCGCCCACACTAATTTGTTCAAATTCCAACTGAGTGCGTCGTGCAATCCCTGGATCGGGGCATTGAGCTGACCGACCAATTTGGCTAACAGTACGGGACGCGACGGCAGCGAGGCCAGCGTAACAACGTCGGCTTCGGTCAATACTTTATCGCCCAATAGACCGCCTTTGGCGTTGCCTGCTCCCGCAGTTTTAAAAAATTTAAGAAGTACGGTCAGCGGCGTGACTTCATCCGCGTAGGCAAAAAGAGCAGCTGTGGATTGTTTGAGTTGGTTTTCGATGGATTTTGCCTTCTTTCCAAATGCCCGTGTCAACAGCCGGTTCTTCGTGACCGCAAAATCCGCGTCGGTTTTCTTCAGTGCCCGGCGAAGCTCTTCAAGCTGTTTATGCTTGAGCCCGCGGTAATCGGCAAGCACGATGGATTTGGCTTTGCCGACTTTATCGGTAAGTTCAGTAACGGTATCGATTTTTTTCTGCTTGCCCGGCGAAGTCCCGCCCTGCGGGACGAAGTCGGGTGTTGCCATTTGTTTTTTCATATGTTCTTCAAGATAAAAAATCCCCGCCAAAAGCGAGGAGTGTTTTCCCTCGGTAGGATTTATTCCGACTTTGTGTCGAGAACCTACGGTCTTTAGGATGAATAGAGTATAGCAGATTATCTCTTGGGTGGCAAGGCGGAGGTGGGTCTGTAACGGAGGACTCCCCGCGCCGCAGCACCGATGGTTTCCCCCCGTCTATTTTGTAGCGCCGCTACTCTTTTGGTTTCTATTTCTTCATCAGTAAGTTCACGGCCGAGGCGTATTTTGTAACCTTCCTTTTCTGATCTATCCGCTCTCATGGCTGCTTCCAGAAGCGTCATATTTGTACTTTTACCCCCGGGCCCATGGTGGCCGAAAGGGTGGCCTTGGCGATTTTACCGCGGCCGACTGCGTCAAGTATCGCATCCACATTATCGGTGAGTTTTTTTTCATCAAACGATACTTTGCCTACCAGTAGGTGAATGAGCGGCTGGTCGGGTTCGGTTTTGAAGTTGACCTTGCCTGTGGAGAGTTCTTTGGCGCGCTTCGCTGTATCTTCCGTCACGGTGCCGGTTTTTGGATTGGGCATGAGACCCTTGGGTCCCAAAATACGGGCGACTTTCGCAAGCTTTGGCATCATGTTGGGATGGGCCACAAGAATATCAAAATTGATTTTGCCCTCCGCGACGTCAGCAATGATGGCGTCATCGGCAACCAGGACGCGTACTTGTTTGCCCGTACCGTGCGGGAGCGATACCGAGCCGCGCATTCCGCCAGCTGGCGGATTTTTTTCACCCAAAGATGCGGGATTCAGGTTGATGTGCAGTTCCACAGATCCGTCGAATTTCGTCAGGCTTGTTTTTTTGACGAGTGAAATAGCATCTCCCAGGGGATAGGTTTTGGTTTTATCAACAAGAGATGCCGCTTCCACATACCGTTTACTGCGGACACGCGCTTTCTTTTGTTTCTTTTGTCCCGCGGAGCGGGATCCGGCTTCGCCGGACTTTTTACCGCTTTCCACTTCTTCAATAAGTTTTTTGAATTCCGGTTTTATGTCCGTGCCTTCCACCACGGCGACGCGTTGGCCGCCTTTCATACCGACGCCCTCAACTTTCACTTTACCCTGAGCTTTGCCAAAGGGCTTTTTAGAGTCTTTAGTTTGGCGTCGTGCTTCGGCCCGGCGTTTTTGCTCTTTTTCCTGTTTTTCGTCGCCCATGGCGACTGCGCGGATTTTACCCATTTTCCACCTCTATTCCCATGCTTCTTGCTGTTCCTGTCACGACTTTCATGGCCGCTTCGACGCTGTCGGTATTCAAATCCGGCAATTTATCGGTTGCGATTTTTTTGATCTGTTGCTGGGTTAATTTGCCGGCTGATTCATGGCCGGCTTTGCCTCCTGCTTTATCCAACGCAAGGAGTTTTTTAATCATGGCTGCCACAGGCGGAAGCTTGGTAATAAAGCTGAACGTCCGGTCTTCGTAGACGGTAATGACGGCCGGAATCGTTTCACCTTTCAACTTCGCCGTGCGTTCGTTATATGCTTTCACAAACTCCATGATCGGGAGTCCGTGCTGGCCCAAAGCGGGTCCAACCGGCGGTGCGGCGGTCGCGGCCCCTGCGGGTAAATTGAGTTTGATAATAGTTTTAACCTTTTTTGCTGCCATATACTTTAATTATTAATTTACAATTTTTAATTTTTATTTAATTTCAAATTTTAAATTTCAAATTGAAAATTTATTGATATAACAAGAAGCTGTGCGAGGAAATGAGAGAAGATAAAAAGAAATACTCTCGAAACCTCCCACAGTCGGTTTCTCCCTCATCCGTCGTCTGACGGACGAAGTAAGGAGAGTATAACAGGCATAGAGGGCGGCTGTCAATCTCATTGACACGGCATCATAGAAGAAATACTCTTATGGTATGAGCGAAGTGCATGTCGGTCAATATCCGACAGGTAAAATATCACGACGGGATTTTCTAAAAGCTGTCGGCGCTGTTGTTGGGGCCTCACTACTTTCCGCGTGTGGGATCAAATCTCCCGAAAGCACAGGCTCTGTGGAATATCGGGAAGTACTGGACGGTCAAACCGTTAATCTCATATTACCCGGCGAGATGAATCTTACACCGGTTGTTATTCAGTATCCGCAGCATGGATTAGATTTTACACCTTTAGAGATACGACAGGATAAAGGTCACGACACGTTTCAGCCATTTGAAGACGGGACAAGGAGAACCCGGATGATGGGAGAATTAGTTACTCAGCAAGTTTTTGCGGTGATTCCAAACCCGAAGTTAGAGGGTATCGATATTCATACGTATCCCTCTGCGATAACAGATATAAACGCTCAGGGAATGAGTGTATTACCGGAACATCAAATTTTCCACGCGCTTCCTGTTATTACGGTGCCAACGGATTATATCGGGGATCATAAGCAACCCGTCGAGTTAAACGGACATCCAATAGGATCGCGGCCGGTGGAAAGTTTCGGTGTCGGTGCGTTGTTAGGCGGAATCTCAACAGTTGATGGAAAACCGACATTCCTGGTAGGGATGTTTATCCACGATCTTCGTGCTCTCGTTCCGGCTCCGGTGAAGTAAGGGTTAGAGTTTAGCTACCTGCAAAAAGTCCAGTTCCACAGGTGTTTCACGGCCGAAGATAGAAACCAACACTTTAATTTTGCCTTTTTCTTCGTCAATGTTGTCAATGGTGCCTAGGAAGTCCGCAAACGGTCCGTCGACGATTTTGACGGCTTCGCCGACTGAGAAGGAGGCCTTGTATTTGGGCGCTTCCATCTGCATGAACTTCAGAATCGTATCCACTTCTTTATCGGAAATAGGGGTAGGCTTGTTGCCGGCGCCGACAAACGCGGTCACACCTTGTGTTGTGCGTACGGCGAGCCATGAGGTGTCATCCAATACCATTTTGACCAAGATGTAGCCAGGGAAAATTTTCTCTTTCTGTTCCTCTTTTTTGCCGTGCTTGACGGTGACGATATTGCGTGTCGGGACGATGATTTCAAATATTTTGTCCGCCAGCTTCATCGTATCGATCCGTTGTTTCAGGTTTGCGGCGACTTTGTTTTCGTGGCCGGAGTAGGTGTGGACGACGTACCATTTGGCATTTAATGGAGCGGTTGGAGCGGTTCGTTCAGTAAGTTTTTGTTCGGTTATCTGTTTGTCCATGTTTAAAAATTGATTAATAATTTCAAACCCGCCTGCCGGCGAGGCAGGTTTCAAATTAAAAATTATCTTTTAAATAATAATGTTGTTGCCCGTAAAAATAACGAGTCCAGTCCGCCGATGAATGCGCCGACGAGTATGGATATGACGATGACGACCACCGTCAGTTTCACTGTTTCCTCCCGCGTGGGCCACGTGACTTTTTTGAGTTCCGCGACCACTTCACGCAAGAATCTGCCCAGTGCAACATTGGAAATTGCTGGTTTAACTGATTGTTCCATACTTCCATTATATCGCACAACGATGACTAACAAAAACCCCCTCCCAGGGGTCATCCATACTATATCAAAAGAGGCTGGATTTGTAAATGGGCAGGGTATAGGCTACATGGGGGTGCAGCCCGATACACCCGGCCAGGTGGGAAGGGAGACTCCGGGTGCAATAAGAGAATAGGTATACACCAACTCATTACATGCACTGTTCCCACGCATTGTCTGTGCCGTTTGAACAGGAGGAGCCAAACCAAGTGTCGACACCGTGTTGCGCTTCCGCCATATTTAATCCGGGAACTGATTGGGCCGGTACGGATGTATCGCAATTCCATCCGCCGGCAGTAGGAGGAGCTGCGGCAGCATTCACCCAATTTGTGTTGCAGGCGCCGTCGGGCACTGCGGTACCCTGGTAATCTGCGGGCATGAGTGTGCAGTTCATGTAATCGCCGGCCGCAGTAATACGTGCTTGGGCATAATTAACAGCAGTTGCTTTGACCACTTCGCTTTGATCACCCTGTACGTTTTGATTGGCGGTCGTTGAGTTGCCGGTTTTTGTGAGACTCCATTGTTGGTCGGGATTGGCGGCATTGAGCTTGGATTTATACATGTCATCAATAGCAGCAGGTTTATACATAGCAGCGACAGCACCGCCTGCCTGGGTCAACTCCTGTTTGTTTTCGGCGGTATCATAGGAAACCGATGCTACGTCTGACGATTGGCACCCGGCGAACAAGCACAGGGCGTAATGCATCCAAGGGGTCAGGCCTTTCCCCTGGATTTCCGCGGTTTGTGTTACCTTGGCTTGAAACAGACCCTGAATCTGCGAGATAAATGCTTCAATGATGGTTATGAGGCTTTTGCCGCTGTAGGAATTTTGATTTTGGGTAGTGACCGCAGCCTGTTCTTCATCTTGTCCCGATGAAGGTATGTCACAGGCGGCAGTATCGGTTGAAACGACAACATTTTTCAGATTGTAATCCTGTGAAACTTGCGTATATCCTGTTACGTAGGAGCCCAATTGCCGTGAGCCTTCTATTGCCTGAGTGAGCCCCGGAATGTCTTTCGATTCTATACGGTCTGAACTTGAGATTTGTGTGACAATACCTGTTTGCGGATCCAGGGCACATACGACCGACGTCATGGTAAACGGTTTTGGTTGCAGATCCGGTGTTGTGACAACCTGCAGGGCTGCAGGTTTGAGGTCATTTTCGCTTGATTGTTGGATTTGTTGACTGAGGTCCGTAAATTTATTCGACCCGATATTATATGTGTCATCCAATGGGCGAAGACTGCCCGTCCAGTCAAATTTTGCTGTTCCCAAAAGCGATGCGATGCTGTTAACTAAGGATGAAACCCACGTTTGAGTTTGGGGAATGACGACATTAGTTGTGTCATATCGTACGGGGCACGGGGTCGCTAGCGGAGCATCTGTTCCGCACGGGTCCGGCGTGGGTGTTTGCGCGTGAGCCGGTTGTAAAATGATGAATAGAAGGAATATGACGAAAGTGAGGAAGAAATTTTTTTTCATGTACTTTTTCATGATATCAAATTGACAAGCATCTTGCAGGCGGGATACAATCGAGGGTACAAAAGAAAAAACAGACGGTCCGCAAAGCAGTCATCCCCGCAGCAGGATTCGGGACGCGGTTTCTGCCCCAGACCAAAGCCATGCCTAAAGAAATGCTCCCGATTGTGGACAAACCCGTCATTCAATATGTGGTTGAAGAACTGGTCGCCTCCGGTATTACCGATATCGTTATCGTTACCGGTTGGAATAAACGCGCCATTGAAGACCATTTTGATTACCCTAATGAGCTCATTCAGACATTGAAGGAACAAGGGAAGCATGAGCTTATTGAATCGGTAAAAAAAACCGCGGAACTTGCCAATTTCATCTATATCCGGCAAAAAGGTCCGTACGGCAACGGGACACCGGTCCTGTGTGCCAGGTCGGTGATCGGAGCTGAACCGTTTGTCGCCATATGGGGTGATGAATTTATTTACGCGCACCCGCCGCGCGCCAAGCAATGTATCGACGTATTTGAAAAATACGGCGATCCGGTCATTTCGGCGATTCGCGTGCCTAAAAATGATGTGTCACGCTACGGTATTGTTGAGGTTACGGAAATCGAAAAAAACGTCGGTCAGGCATGGCTGCTATGTCCTAACACCCGATATTTTTCCAATTTTAGAGACGCTTGGCCCCGGGAAAAATGGAGAAATTTGGTTAACTGACGCGATAAAAATTCTCATGAAAACTCGTCCGGTATATGCCTGCGAGGTGGAAAATGCCAAGTACTACGATACGGGAAACAAATTGGAATACCTCAAAACCGTCGTTGAGTTTGCGCTCCAGCACAAAGATTTAAACGGCGACTTCCGCCAATACCTCAAATCACTAAAACTTTAAAGAAGCACCTCTTTTATTCAGCCGGAGGATTTCCGTAGATCATCACTTCTGTTCCCGGGTTGCTCGCTGTGGCGGTCGTGCTCCACGCTTTCGGATTCGTGACTTCCGGTGTGGTCCAGTCGTAGAGTTTTGCGGCGTCTTCGGTGCGCATATTGACGCACCCGTGGCTCATCGGGTGGCCGAAGTTATGATGCCAATACGTGCCGTGGAAGCTGTACCCCATGGATTTTGGGGTTAGCTTGTTATAAAAAAATTCGACATAGGGAACATTGGGCAGGTAATAATACGTACCGTTTGCCTGGCTCCCTCCGGACATAAGCTGGCTGCGGACTTTGGCCC
>JAPLWC010000084.1:0-3808 GCA_026396845.1 Candidatus Gottesmanbacteria bacterium | reverse complement strand
GCCCAGATGCGGAAGGTACCCGTCGGCGTCCGGCCCCATTTGCCGGTAGAGACGGTGAAATCAAATATTTTATTATTGCCTTCATACGCGTAGACTTTTTGGTTGGTAAGGTTGACCTCAATTCGTTTATCGTTAGGAGAGGTAACCCCCAGGATCCGGCTGGTTTGGCGCAGGCTAGCAAGTTGCGGGGGTGAAATTTCGGTATCGTGAAATACCGCATAATGTTCTTCTGTGGGTTCCGGAAGCGTTTCTCCCGCAATGAGTTTTGAAAGGGAAATCGGATCCGCAAGCGGCTCGGTTTTGGTGCGCGTTTGAGCGCCCTGCAGTAAGAAAAAAGAAGCGAGGAATAGTACAAAGAAGCTGATGACGAATTTCAATCTCATAGTCAAGGATTAGTAAATGTAAATGTGTCTGATTGAATTTTTTTACCTGCTACTTCTATCGTGAAGAAATACGGGTAGGTGCCCAGTGGGACGTTTTGAATGGTGAGTTGATGGGTACGGTTATCGCTGGTTTGCATGGGCGCCGATAAATTATTCAAAGCCGGAATATGAACCGTTACGGTAGCATCAACGCCGGTTGTTGCCGTCACCAACACCGCCGAACGGCCGGCAGTTGTATACACTTCGTGATTCGTAAGGATCTGTCTGGCCTGTGACTCTATTATTTGTCTCTGCTGTAACCCCCGGAAGGTCACCGCGAGCCCTCCGGATAAAAGAAGGAGAACGAAACTGCCCAGCAATATACTTGCGACATTGGGCATGGGGATATGCCAGAGTTTGTGATATTCGATTTTCATTTGTTGTGCTTTTTTGAATGCGGTAAGTTGTCCCGTAGGGAAAAAGTACCCGTGATGCACCGGACAGTCGAAAATGTAAACATTTTCGGGGATATTGTCGCCGGTAGTCCGCTTGAGTGGCTTTGCACAGATCGGACAGTAATATGTTGCAGTAGCGGCGATTGCTCGGGTCGCATCGGTGGTATTTATTTTAATAAAATTAGCAGAAAACGAATCCATCCAGTACCCGCGGCACGTGGGACAGGTAGAATAGGAAACCGTCAGACCGTTTTCCCCCTGGGTGGTATGAGATATAAGCTCTGCGTCTTTCTGCGGGCACTGCATAGATCCAGTATACCGTATCTTAGTTTCCCTTTGCGAAGAATTCGTAGGATAATAATTTATTTTTCAGAAAAAAAGCGGCCTGAAACGGCAGTTTCGTTATCGGGGAAACAAATTGGGACCGGTGTGCATGCAGCGATTTGAGTTTTGCGATGATATCGGTAGATCGTAATTTTAGTTTAAAGTCCGGATGCATTGGTTTAATCTGTTTTTTACTAGCCATCCATACGGCGCTTGGTAACGTATAGGAGGGGGAAACGGTAATATACAGAATTTGTGTGGGTTTACTCACCACGTTTGTGATAAAGGCGGACAGTGCGACATGATCCGGGTGCCCATATACGCCGTCGGGTTCGAGTGTTGCGACGTGCGTTGGGTTAAATTCCTGAATATTTTTTTGTATCGTTTTTTTAATTTTTTCTTCAATTTTTTCAAGTTTTCCGTCAGGATAATGATAAATATGGAAGTCGTTTATTCCTAAAACATGAAAGGATGTAGTCAATTCTTTTTCGCGAATTTGGCCGAGATCATCCATCGGTTTCAAGCCGTATCGTAACGTACTTTTTTCGCCGACGGTCATTGTGATGACGCGGGTTTGGATAGCATTGACGGATAATTGATGAAGGAATCCTCCGCAAAAAATTGACTCATCATCGGGATGGGGCATGACGACGAGAATACGGCTGTCGGCGACGATTCCGAGCGTAGAAAGTGAGTCCGTTGTATTCATGAATGGTATCTCAAACAGCCGGCGGGGCGGGGGGCGGTTGGATGTACGGCGGGGGAGGCGGATTTTTTCTGCGAAGAAGAAGGACGGCAGCGAGGATTGCTACAAAACTTCCCACTATCCACCAGACGAGATTTTCGAGGGGATTTTTGGTGGGCTGCAGGGACAACGTCGGGATTACGGTTGGCGCTATCGGTGTGGGTGTTTCATAGACGATTGTGACTACTTCGGGGGTCGGGGTAATAACCGGAACAGGAATAACACTTCCTTTTTCCCCGGCGGCGATAACGCGCTGGTAGTACGACGCGGCAACGACATTAACGGGTTTAGGATTGATGACGATAATCCGTTTACAGTCGTTGGTCGAAGTGGAAAAAACATTGTTGTTGTCGCGCACGCGGCAGGTCGGGCCCAGTGTACCTATTGTCGTATATGTATGTGTCGTGGAAATAGATCCCGGACTGCCGGCGTTTTTGTAAATCGTATCACTGGTGTTGTCACCGAACGTAAATTCCGCTGCGTTGATATAGCCGTCAGGATCGACTCCGGAACACGTAAACGTTACGGCAAGCGGCGTTCCGACAGCAAGCGATGTATTACTCGATAGGGTAACGCAGGTAGGGATGGTATTTCCGCTTTGACCCGGGGTAGGCGTCGGTGTGACGGTCGGCGTCGTTCCTAGGGGAATGGTCGGTGTCGGCGTATTGGTTGGCGTATTTTCACCTGTATATGAGATGGCGACTGTATTGGTTTGTCCGCAGTTTAGGATATTCTGCCCGTTAATAGAGAGGATGTTGGTATCATGACCTGAAGCAGTACACCCGAATGACAGCATACTGCTGCCGGACCATTTTTTCGCTTTAAACGTTACTGTTGCTAATTGTCCGAATGCCGTACTGCCGGTTCCCGCCGAGGTAGTATATCCGGTGATTTCCAGTAACCCGTTTGTCGGGTCGTTGGCTTGGGCGAACGACGGAAAAAAGTGGCCGTCTGCAACCTGAACAACGTCCAGATCACCGGCAGCGTAGAGCAGTGTTGCCCTGCTGCTTTGGACGGTGTTATTTATGTCCACGTTGATGTTGATCGTCACGGTGAATGTAGTATTTTGCGGGACGGACACACTGGTTTTGTCAAAGAGAAGGCTCGGTGTGGCATACGCATGCACTACGGGAAACACAAGCGCCAAGAAGGCGATAAGTAGGCTCGTTATAGCGGAGGGCAGCGGCTTATTCATCGTATCGGGTTGAAAGTGATTGTAAAATGAATCCGAGATCAAAATTATCCACATATCCGTCATAATTGACGTCCGCATGCTTCAGATCGTCCGCAGAAACCTGGCTGCTGGGTTTTTTGAACGTATCCGTGAGAAGCGTTAAGTCCGTGTTATTGATCGTTCCGTCTTGATTCAAGTCTCCGGGAGGCAGCGGTCGGCCGGTAAAATCAAACGAATATGAGGACGGCGTTATATAATCCGTGTCATTGCATGGTTCGGTTTGTCCTGACGGGTGGC
This sequence comes from Candidatus Gottesmanbacteria bacterium, assembly GCA_026396845.1. GTDB lineage: Bacteria > Patescibacteriota > Microgenomatia > UBA10105 > UBA927 > XYB1-FULL-47-11. The sequence continues at coordinate 451 of JAPLWC010000084.1, read as the reverse complement.
AGAAGACTACCTGTGAATGTTTTTCTCCTTTAACCAGTACGCGCAGTGTGGTACCCGATGGCAATGGATTGGTGAGTGTTGCAGTCGCCTCGTAGACGCCGTTGGTCCCGACAGGATTCAGGACTAACGGTTTATCAAGCGGCAATACCGTGCCGTCTTTGAGTTTAAGTTTTACGTTGATAGTAGCTCCTTTTGCCTCCACTCCGTTGACACCGGCGAGTCTCACTTTAAATGTCAGGTTCTGCGGTTGGGCGATAACCGCACGGAAATGATATTCCCATTCAAGTTGGCGTGATTGTCCGTATCGAATTGCACAGAGACTATTATCTTGTGCGCAATATGCGTGTACTTGAAGCCGATAGGTGCCCACATTTTGTGGACTAGGAACGGGCAATTCCCACAAATGAGTCTTTTGATTAAAGACAGCATAATGACTAAAGACACAATGAAT
>JAPLWC010000060.1 GCA_026396845.1 Candidatus Gottesmanbacteria bacterium | reverse complement strand
ACCCATTCCTTGGAAACACGAAGAACGGTATTTCCTTTGAAAGCGCTTCGTGATCATGCCACCGTTCAAATTCGCCCAAAATGTCGCTGCCGACGATCCAGGAAAATTGGTGTTGGTGTTTGGCCTTCAACCTGCGGATGGTTTCAATCGTGTAATTTACCGCCTTCTGACTGGTTTCTTCCTCAGAAACCACGATTCCCGGCTCCTCTATGAGTCGGGCCATCGCCACACGGTCTTGGGCCGGCGATAATGTCGGGTCCCAACTGTGGGCAAAATACGGCATAAGCCAGATTTCATCGAGTCCGACGATTTCTCTTGTCTGACGGGCCAGCAGAAGGTGCCCGAAATGCGGAGGGTCGAACGAACCGCCGAGAATTCCGATTTTCATGAAGCCATTGTACCATACGGAACATTCCGTGAAAACTATAAAATAGAGTTTTCACGATTCTGATGCGCTTTGTGCTATTGCGCAGTAAAAAAAACACCCGTAAAATAAAAATGGTCCCCGACTTTATGTCGGGAATGTTTGCATTGGAGAACTATGGAACAACATCCGGTCCCGCAAAACGTCACCACATTTCAATTCCGCCTCATCGGCGATATGACTCTCAAACAATTCGGGTATCTGGTGGGAGGGGCGATTGGCGCCTACATCATGTACAAATTACCGCTGCCGTTTTTCTTTACCCTGCCACTGGCGGTTACCAGTGCGGTTGCAGGATTCGGGCTTGCGTTTGTGCCGATTGAAGAACGTCCCATGGATGTGTGGGTCCTTTCTTTTATCAAAAGTATTTATAACCCGACGCAGTATGTATGGTCCCGGCCAAAGGCCGAGGATCCTCGGCGCGAAGCGCCGGAAAAAAAACAGGCTGCTCCCGCAACTGCTCCCGATCGCCGCGGAGATATCCTTCAAAACATTTTTGTTCCCGGCCCCTCAACCGGCGTGCCACCTTCAACTGCCCCAGGCGTGCTCACCATGTCCGCTCCCAAAAAAAGCATGTTTGAACGGCTTTCCGGTCTTTGGGCGCCCAAGCCCAAGACGGCGCCCCCTATCTCCATGCAGGCGACACTACCGGTACAACACATGGATTTCTCGTCGCCGCCGATCGTGAGACCCGCGCCAAGCGTTGCACGGGAGCTTGCGGATACCCAGCTCAAAGAATCGGTCCTTGAAGAAAAACTTAAAAAGCTCACGGCGGAATTGGAAAGTAAAAATGCGGCAGAATCCCGCGTCGGGGAACTGCAGGCCCAATTAACCGAACTTCTTGCCGAACAGGAAAAGATGATGACTGAGCTTGCCAAACTCCGCTCGCAGAGCGGTATTCCGCAGGCCATTCCTATGTCCGCCTCTACAACCACGACGCAAACGCCTAAAGTTCCAACTATCCAGATTATTGCTCCCGGAAGGGCAGTAAAAGTCGGTCTTCCGCGCCTCACCACGTTCCCCAATATCGTCACGGGAATCGTCAAGGATAAAGATAAAAATTTATTACCCGGCGTCCTCGTAACAGTGAAAGACAAAGAGGGTATGCCTCTGCGGGCCCTCAAAACAAACCGGCTCGGGCAATTTGCGGCATCCACCCAGCTTCCAAACGGCACGTATTTTGTGGAAGTAGAGGATCCCAGGCTCCGCTTTACCTTTGACAGGGCGCAAATCACGCTCAATGGATCGATCGTACCCGCGCTGGAAATTTTTGCAAAAACAGAAAAAGAAATAACACGAGCAAAACTTGAGAAAGAATTGTTCGGGACAACAACACATTCATAGTATGCCTGACCCAATCGTTCCCATCAGATCCTCAACACAACTATTCACCGAAATAGAAACCATTGACCATGACGTCGTTATGTATACCGACGGTTCGTGCGCCATGGTCGTCTCAGCGACCGCGGTCAATTTCGGGTTGTTATCCGAAAAAGAACAGGACGCAATTATTTACGCGTATGCGGGTCTGTTAAATTCGCTGTCGTTCCCGATCGAAATACTTATCCGTACCCAGCACAAAGACGTAACGGCGTACCTGGCGACGCTCGAGGACCGCGAAAAAATACAAAAAAATCCGAAGCTTGCCGCCGCCATGCACGGATACCGCCTGTTTGTCGCGGCAACCGTCAAGGAAAAAGACGTCCTGGATAAAAAATTTTACATCATCGTGCCGTTTTCGTATCTGGAGCTGGGAGTGAACGCCAACGTACTTTTGGGCGGATCCAAAAAGCGGGGTCTCCCGTACCCGAGGCCATATATTTTTGAACGGGCAATGACCGTCCTGTCCCCCAAAGGAGACCAGATTATCCGCCTCCTTAACCGCATCGGGCTGGCGGCAAAACAATTGACCAATGAGCAGCTCGTGAGGCTGTTTTATGAAATCTATAACCAGGGCGCACCGGTTGTCAACCCTGCAAATATTGAGAAAGCGGTGGGAACCTAACCTATTGATATACCGAAACGCGCACAATCTGCATTCAAAAAATTCGTCAATCCCATGCCCGCCTTGCCAGCAGGCGGGCCCGATCCCTCCTCTTCTCGCGGTGAGTCGGCGCAAGGCGGCCCGATGACCGTTAAGGATCTCATCGCCCCGCCGGCGATTGAAGTGGATTTTGACACCATAAAAATCGGCGACCGGTATTTCCGCACTCTGTTTGTTGCCGGGTATCCGAGATTTGTGTCTGCCAACTGGCTGGAGCCGCTCATATCCTTCAACCACACGCTGGACATTGCCATGTACGTGTATCCCACCAAAAGCGAGGAGGTGCTGGAAAACCTCAAGCGCAGGGTCGGCGAAATGGAGGCCACCATCCAGTCGGATATGAAACGCGGAAGAGTTGTCGAGCCTTCGGTCCAGGTTGCGCTCGAGGACGCGATTTCTCTCCAGCAGGAGCTGGCCAAAGGCGCCCAGCGCTTTTTCCAATTTGCCCTGTATATCACCATTCCGGCAAAAAACCTGGAAGAGCTCAATAAGACAACAAAACAGGTAGAGGCTACGCTTTCGTCGCTGCTTATTATTACCAAACGCGCAATCCTGCAGATGGAGGAAGGGTTCAAAACTACGCTCCCCATGGGGCGGGACCGCCTCGTTATCACGCGCAATATGGACACCACGTCTCTGGCCACAACATTCCCGTTTACCACATCGGAACTCACCGCCAACGAAGGAATTCTTTATGGCATTAACGAACACAACGATAGCCTTGTGATTTTCGACCGTTTTACGCTGGAAAATGCCAATACCGTCGTGTTCGGTAAGTCCGGAAGCGGCAAAAGCTACATGGTAAAACTTGAAATCATGCGGAGCCTCATGTTTGACACGGAAGTGATTGTTATTGATCCTGAGTCGGAATACGAGTCGCTCTCCCACGCGCTTGGAGGCGAATACATCCGGTTCCATTTCGGCTCTGCCACAAAAATTAACCCGTTTGACCTGTCTTTGTTCACCCAAACCAAAGGCGGGAACGGGGAAGAAGAGAGCGAACTGAACCAGAAAATATTGTCCCTGCACGGATTTTTCCGTGTCGTCATGGGAAAGCTCACTCCCACGGAAGACGCCCTGTTGGATAGGGCGCTTATTCTCACCTATAAACAAAAGGGCATTACGCCGGATCCCTCTACCCAAACGCGCGAGCCGCCGCTCATGGAAGATTTATACAAAGCCCTCATCGGCATGGAAGATCCGGCCGCCAGGGGGCTGGCCGACCGCATTGAAAAATTTGTCAAAGGAAGTCTGATCGGCATTTTTGACCGGCAGACCAACGTAGAAATACGGAACCAGCTGACGGTGTTTTCCATCCGGGATTTAGAAGATGAACTGCGACCCATCGCCATGTACCTCATCCTTGACTATATCTGGACGAAGATCCGCAGGGACGCCAAACGAAGAATCCTTGTCGTTGACGAGGCGTGGTACATGATGAAATATCCGGACTCGGGGCAATTTTTGAATTCCATCGCCAAACGTGCACGCAAATATTATCTCGGGCTGACGACGATTACCCAGGACGTCGAGGACTTCTTGTCCGTAGACCTCGGCAGATCCATTATCCAAAACAGCAGCGTCCAAATACTTTTGAAGCAATCGTCCGCCGCCATAGATCAGGTGGCGGATGTGTTTTATTTGTCCGAGGGAGAACAGCATCTTCTTTTGTCTGCCGACATCGGCGAAGGACTGTTTTTTGCCGGTCCGGCCCACGCGGCCATCCGCGTCATTTCCTCACCCGAAGAGCACGCCATCGCCACCACCAAACCGCAGGAATTAGAAAAGCAGGCGGCAGACGTTCAGCCAAACCTGCCCGCCGGCAAGACAGGGACTGATCGGCCTCAGGCCGAAGCGCAGGAAAAAACAACAATGGTAACCGAGGAGGACAAGAGCGCCCGCCCTACATTTACCGTAGAAAAGGTGTAACGCTATGGATGAATTCGCATCGCCACAGGAAACCCAGCGGGCCCTCGGATACTTACTGAAACTCCAGGAGGATCCGGAAACGCTCGAGGGTTTTTTTAATAAATACCCGGGCGCAAACCCCTTCGGGTCGTGGCCGTTTCTCAAAGAACCGACCGAGGCATTTCTTCGCTTTTTTGAAAAAACCGGTCCCTTGCCGGAACAGGGGGTTGAAGCTGCCATTCCTCTCCCTAATAGTGTTGACGACTTAAAACTTCGGGAGCTGGTTGAGGAGTTTGACAAAGAGTTTGCCGCCGCAAAAGAGATGCAGGTCAACGCATCAACGGCCTCAAAAAAATTCGTCAGCGCCCTTGTTGAAAACGCAAAAAAGTCGAATGTAACCATCCCCGAAACGCAAGCGCCTGTGCCAACTGGGGCGGAGGGCGCGCCGGTATCACCGGAGCGCGTGCAGAGCATTATCAGCGCCGCAGTGCAATACCCGGGGCCGCCGGAGGAAAAAATGCTCGTTTTTCACGCGCTGACATCGTTTGCCTCCGAACAGCCAAACAAGGAAGTCAAAGAGCTCATCCCTCGCGCAGTCGAAGTTACAGAGACCGCGAGGGTTCTCTCCTCCCCCGATGGTACGTTTCCGCGGGAACCGTCATTCTCCGTACTTGCAACCAATAATTTTCAAAAAGGCGTAGCCGGCGTGTTGGACGTTGTCGTGCCCCCCGCTGCCAAAGAGGCAATCATTAACAAAATCCTTCTGCAACCATTGGACACTGTCGTCAATCATCCGGAAGCTCTGTCCCGAGATCTCATGGGGACGATGGTGGACCGGTGGGGGGCAAATTTTGTAAATTCTTCCTGGTTTACCCAGCTCCGTGCTGATGCCAACCACATGATCGGCGATCAAAAAAGCGCGCTCAAAGTCACAACCAGATTTACCGCTCTCGTTTCCGATATCGCAACGACGGTTTTCCGCGGCCCGCTTACAGTAAACGGTATTACCTACGTTGAAACATACCGCCTCGTCGCCACCCAAGGGATCCAGATGGTCAGCGTTCCCCACTACGGCAACGTTGCGCTTGGCTACGGCGGTCAGCTCGTACGGGCGGGCGCCAATTATGCCATACGGAAGGGCGTTAAGGCGGGAATTAGGGCGGGGGTGGAAAAAGCGGCTGTCAGCGGGGCGGTAAAAGTGGGAGCAGAAGCGATTGCTGGAGCCGGCACGGGAGTGATAGGGACATTGGTAATGTTTGGAGCAGATCTCCTGCGAGGGTTGGTTAATAAAGGCCTGTCGGTATTTAAAAACCTTGTCGGCATGGGAACCAGCAAAAACCCCGAAGACAATCTGCTTCTTGTTGTCGGGGCGGGGGTAGTGCTTGTTTTTTTTCTCCCGCTGTTTCCCCTATTAAACCTCCCCGCGTTTAACCAGTCCATGATTGACACAGCGATTGTCACGGGGGTGGGAGGTGGTATCGGCGAAGGGCCCGGCATTAATTGCCAAACGACGCCGGACGACCCGCAGTGCAAGTTTACGCCCTGTACCGGCGACTGCCGGTGGCCCACGAGCGGCTATATCACGCAGGGCCCCAGAGCGGCACAATTTTGCTCTCCGTCCGCAAATCCAACACACGGATCGGGGTCGGCATCCTCACAAAATGCCATTGATTTTTCCTCGATGAGCGGCGGGGCCGTCTACGCGACGCGGATTGGCACAATTCAAAGAATTTATACCGGGTGCCCCGAGTCGGGGGCAAGCATCGACCCATGGTGCGGCGGCGGACAGGATCCGACCAATCCCGGCGACGGACCCCACCCCGAGTATGCTGGGTACGGAAACCACGTTGTCCTGATAACCGACAGTGGGTATACAATTATCTTCGGACATCTCAAGTCGGCAATCGGCGTGCGGTACGGACAAAAAATTACGGACCCGAACACACAAATCGGATGGGTGGACAATTCGGGCCATTCATTTGGCACGCATTTGCACTGGGGAGTGCTTTCCGGCGAAAACATTCTTGACCTTGTTCCAACCAATGATCCGGCTCTAACGCCTGCTGCGATCGACGGATGTATTCAGCAAACGCAGGGGTGTACAAAAGTGTGTCCGCTTATTCCGGTCACGGCGGAGTCATGATATGAAAAATAAAATAGTCATTATCGGATTCG
>JAPLWC010000098.1 GCA_026396845.1 Candidatus Gottesmanbacteria bacterium | reverse complement strand
GTGGTTCCCCCGCCGGGCGGCGCCTTCCAGCTGATAAGGCCGGGGTACCGGACACTCCGTACGTCCACGCCGTATTTGAGGTGGTAATAATTGACAAGATTTTCTCCTGCACACTTCGTGACTCCGTACATCGTCGTGGGTTCCAAGACGGTTCGCTGCGGGGTACGGACTCTCGGGGTTGTCGGACCAAATGCGGCGATTGAGCTGGGCCAAAAAACTTTCAGTTTGTTTTCCACCGCATAATCCAGTATGGTCTTGAGGCCGTTCATATTTATATTCCAGGTGAGAGACGGATCAATTTCTCCTTTGGCCGAAAGAAGGGATACAAGGTGGTAGACAGTCCCGACATTGTGTTTTTTTAAAATTGCCATCACTGCATTTTTGTCGGTGATTTCTACTGATTCGACGATTCCGTCAAAATCCTTCGGGATATGATGGTGGCCTACGGCTATGACGTTTGTTTTGCCGTATGATTTCTGAAGCATCGGAATGAGTTCAGATCCTATTTGTCCGAATGCCCCGGTGACCAGTATTTTTTTCATGACGAATATAGAGTCGATCGATTATAGCAAAATACTTCGTTCAAAACCAAAACATGATAAAATTGATGGGTTGCCCGGTTAGTTTAGCGGTAAAACGGAGTCTTGGTAAGACTCAGAGGAGAGTTCAATTCTCTCACTGGGCTCCCAGTCCCGACTTGTCGGGCGGCGCGAGAGCGCCGCCCACGGGTTTCGCGCGCTCCCGCGCGCTGTTTGGTTTTGAAGGGTCACGATCCGAATAATTGAAGAACACCAACACCTTTTTGGAAGACAAAGACACCCCGTGCGATACAAGAATAGTATTGCCCAAACGCGAAAGGAATTGTTGCCTCGGATTTCATGGTTCGTGTCTCTTGTATTTCACATATCTACTGATATATTGAGGAGGAATGAATTCTGCCCCCTCGCAACCATTCTTTTTGTATGCGCGCAAGTCCACGGATGTCGAGGATATGCAAGCACTTTCTATTGAATCGCAGCTTGCTGAACTTCGGGAATATGCCGCTCGCGAAAATATATCAATCGTAGAGGAGTTAGTCGAGAAACAATCTGCCAAGATTCCCGGTCGTCCCATCTTCAACGATATGATTTCCCGTATTGAAAAAGGGGAGGCGAGCGGCATTGTCAGTTGGCACCCGGACCGACTTGCGCGCAACAGCGTGGACGGAGGCAAACTTATTTACCTCGTTGATACCGGTAAGATAAAGTTTCTCAAATTTCCCCAGTTTTGGTTTGAGTCCACGCCGCAAGGAAAATTCATGCTTAATATCGCGTTTGGGCAAAGCAAATACTTCGTGGACTCGCTATCGGAAAATACAAAACGTGGTCTTCGCCAAAAAGTCCGGCGGGGAGAGCTTCCCAGTCTCGCACCAGTGGGGTATTTGAATGATCCCCGCACCAAAACGATTGTTGTCGATCAGAAACGCGCTCCAATCATCAAACAGGTTTTTGCGATGTTTGCCACCGGCAAATACAGGATCATGGATATTGCCGACTTTTTGGCGACCAATGGCCTCGTCAGTCGAAACAATAAATCATATCGTATCGATCGTGTCAGTTATCAAATTCTTTCCAATCCTTTTTACTACGGCCATTTCCGCTACGCGGGCGAGATCCACGAAGGAACACACGAGCCACTCATCACCAAGCAACTGTTTGACGAGGTGCAAGAGGTATGGAGAAGAAAAAGTCATAGTTGGCATGAAGCGCGGCCGGTCAAGCTCTATATGGGACTTTTCCATTGTGGGCAGTGCGGCATGATGATTACAGGGGAACAGAAAACAAAGTTTTACAAAGGTACCAACCACACCGTAACCTATATTTACTACCGTTGTTCCAGAAAATCCAAAACGATTGCCTGCCGCCAGTCGTTCGTAAGAGAAGAAGAGCTTGACCGGCAACTATCCGTGATGCTTCAAACAGTTGCGTTGCGAAAGGATTGGGCAACCAAGATGATGGAAAAATTGGAAACAGAGAAAACCGATGTTGCCCAATCCACTGGTGCGTTTCTTTCCGGGAAACGGGAGGAAATTAAATTTATCACCATCAAACTCCAGCGTCTTTTGGATTCGTATCTTGATCAGGATATTGATCGCGATATGTACCGTATCAAAAAAGCAGAATTGTTATCCCGCAAAAAGACGCTCGAAGAACAAATTTCCCGTTTCCAGAAAACGCACCAGTCGTGGCTCGGACCTATGAAGCAATGGATACAAGAAGCATCAACAGTAGAAGAAATCGCACGGGGTGAAGACAAAAACGCTAAAAAGGTGTTGGCACAAAAGATCTTCGGCTCGGACT
>JAPLWC010000045.1 GCA_026396845.1 Candidatus Gottesmanbacteria bacterium | reverse complement strand
ATGTTTATTTACCCGCCGTAGCCTTGGCGGAGGCGGGCTCCTTTACAATAAGCAGGAATCTGAGAACGTCCATTCCCAGTTTAATTTGTTTTTCAAGAGCACCGATATCCATGGCTTTCCCGGTAAACGTTGCGACCACATATACGCCTTCTGTCTGCTTTTTGATAGGATACGCAAGGCGTTTTTTTCCCATGATGGTGAGTTCCTTAATTTTCCGGTCTCCGATGAGTTTTTCGACTAAATCACGTGCCTGCTTTTCTTCCGGGCCGAAATCCGGCCGAAGCACCACCATAAGCTCATACTGTCTTTGCATAGTGGCTAATAATATCACGTCCCAATTTTAAATTCCACTACCCGCCTGCAAGCGCCTGAGCGCAGCGATGGCGGGCAGGCATCCCCATTTTTATGTCCCTATCTTAAACTCAATAACGTCGCCATCTTTAACTATATATTCTTTGCCTTCACTTCGCACTTTGCCAAATTCCCGGGCTTTTTTCCACCCGCCTCGCGTCGACGATGCGTCTCCGCGAGTCGAGGCGGGCCCGCCCACCGTCACGAAATCCGTGTAGGATATGCAATCGGCCTTTATAAACTTTTTTTCAAAATCCGTGTGGATAACGCCGGCAGCTTGGGGCGCTTTGGTGCCGTTTTCTATGGTCCAGGCACGTGCTTCGATAACCCCGCACGTGAGAAATGAAATCAGCCCCAGCATTTTGTACGCTTTTTGGATGAGCCTGTCCAAACCTGATGCCGCAAGCCCTAAAGATTGTAAATATTCTTTCTGTTCCGACTCTGATAATCCGGCCAGCTGTGCTTCCGTTTCGGCGCATATTGAAAGAATATCGTTCTTCTCTTTTAACTGATCTTCGGACACATTTGCTACGTAGAGCATCGGTTTCATCGTAAGCAACTGTAAATCGCGAACGACCACCCGTTCTTCAGGATTGGTTATCACGCTGCTTGCGAGTGTACCCGCATCCAGCCCGGCTTTCAGTTTTGTAATAACAGCCCATCGGGAGTGTTCTTCCTTCGTCGCTGTTTGTTTGGGTTCTGCCTGCTTTGCAAGCGTCTGTAGGTCGGCAAGTATCAATTCCGTTTCCACAATTTCCCGGTCGCGCTTCGGATCTACATTTCCTGCCACATGGACAATATTCGGGTCGGGAAAAAAACGAACGAGATGACAAATAATATGTACCTCGCGGATATGCGACAGGAATTTATTCCCCAACCCCTGTCCTTCCGATGCACCTTTGACCAGTCCCGCAATATCCACAAACTCGACGGTTGCGGGCCGGATGGGCGGCAATGTATCCATTTTTTCTTCAGACTTCGTTATTTCGGCTAACCGTTCAAGGCGGTCGTCCGGTACCGGCACGACGCCGATGTTGGGTTCAATCGTTGCAAAGGGATAATTTGCCGCAAATGCCACCTGTTTTTTTAATAGTGCATTAAATAGCGTCGACTTCCCCACATTCGCCAGCCCGACAATCCCGATTTTGAGATTCATGATCGGATTGTAACAGAGAACGCTTTAAGAATGAAGAAAGAACAGGTGCCAAGCTAATTTACCCAGTACCCGGAGGGTGTACATAGACGCATCCGATCTGGAATTTTCCAACCAGATCTTTCATCTCTCTTCATAACTTTCAATAACCTCTAAAATCTCCTCTGTGGTAATAAAAGGACGATCAACCGACTGGCCTTCTTCTTTAGCTTTTGCTTCTCGAACTCCCCTCTTCCAGGTTACTCGTCTTATAATTTCTACTAGACGAGCCCCGCTTGATCCTTCTGTTTTTTCAGATAGAGAACGTAGGTTAATCTCATCAAAAACCTTGCCGCCTGCTTCCTTCTCCGCTTTGGCCATATGAATGGCCAAAATCTCTACTCTTCCAATAGTGTCAGGCAATGGAACATTTATAATCATATCAAACCGTCCCTCTCGCAATAAAGCTGGGTCAATATCCTCTTTTTTATTTGTAGTCCCCAGAACAATAACATTAGGGTTTACTCTTATCCCGTCCATGTTTTGGTTAATCGTTAATAGAAGAGAGGCTGTATAATCATGAGTAGTTTTATCTCTACTTCTTCCCAAGGCGTCAATTTCATCAAAAAAGAGGATTGTTTTTCCATCTCTTCTCTTTGCTTCGTCAAAAAGTGCCGTTACTTTTCCTTCAGATCTTCCTACCCAACAACTGAGAATATCAGATATATTCACTGGTACAAAACACGCCTTTGCCTCATGTGCCATCGCCTTTCCCAACAAAGTCTTGCCATTTCCTGGTGAACCGACTAAAAGGACTCCTTTAGGGAGTCGTGATCCCCATCGTTGAAAACTTTCAGGATTTTTTAGGGCAAAACTAATCTCCCTAAGTTTTTCTACTGCATCTTTCTGCCCGCCAATGTCTTCAAAGATAACCGCTGGTACTTCAACAGTTTCTGTTTCAGTAGTTTCTGTTAACGACACGGTTCGCTCCTCTCCGACAGCAGCTAATAAAATCTTTTTGTCAATTGGTTCTTTTCGCAAAACAAGCTCCATTTTAGGAATTTTTTGATTGGCTTCTATATAGACTGCCTCGACAAGTGCTTGAACAGTTAAACAAAAGTTACCAACCTCTTTTGTGAATTGATTAAAATCTTCAATTTTTCTCCACTCTGTAAAAAGAGAATGCAGATTGCTAATTTCAAGGCCGCGTAAAGAATCTTCTTCTGTTATATCTTGTATTACGAACAAGTCTGGCCAGAAATTAGAGCTTGGTGTTCCAATATTTGTTCTTTTGGCCAGAACGTGTCCAGAATCTGGGGTTTCAGATGTTTCCACTTTTAAACCAACAGGATTAAGACGTTTCTTGAGATGTTCTGTAGAGTAAGGAATTGGGAGAGAAGAGCTGATGCCACCCCTCAAGAATCTTGCTTCAAAACCAATTTCTTGCCCAGTAGTCGAAACGGATAATTCAACCTCTTGTAATACACCTGTCAGGGGAGTATAACCGAGTCGAAATTCTTGAGGAGCAAACCTGATGAATCCCTTAAGAGGTCTAAGAAAATTATAAAGTTCTTTATCGTCCTCAATCGTAACAACGAAATTTCCTTCTTCAGTCTTTTCTTCTCTTTCCTGTCTTCCGCGCTTCATAAAACCTAATCTGGTTGTATCTTTTTTTTCAGCGCTCATAGACGCCAATTATAGGATATTTGAGTTTAACAATCAACTTCAGAGTCTCTTCCACGAAGAAAAATAGCGGTCAGTGTTTGTGGGAAGAAAGATGTCTGTTTGAGGTACGAATCTCATCGTGCACGTGATAGAGCGCGGCAAGAATCGCAAGTGACAAGTAGACGTTCCAGATGGGAATATCGTAGTACGGCGGGCATGGGCTGCCCGAAATCGGCGAAGCCGCATCACAAATGGCTTTGTAACAAAAACGGTCGAGATTGAGTAGATCAAAAGCACCGACAAGAAGAAAAAGAACCAGGAATACAAAAAACAACCTGTGATGGCGAATCAACGATGCTACTTTCATATACATCTATCATATACACGTTCGTTTACAGAGTGCAAGGGCAGAGAAATAATATGATAGGATAGTTGTATGAAGCGTGTTGGCTCGTACGCAATCCTCCTCCTCCTTGCCGCATCACTGGGCATCAACGGCTTCTACTTTTTCTCTCAACAACATGGTATGACCGTCGTTGACGTGCACGACGGGGATACGTTTACTCTGGGGAGCGGCGACAGGGTGAGGTTACTCGGCGCGGATGCGCCTGAACTATCCCGTTGCGGCGCCGATGAAGCAAAAAAGAAGCTGAGTGATTTAGTGCTTAGAAAAACGGTGAAAATAACCGAAGAAAAAAGGGATACGTATGGAAGAAGAATGGGATTAGTCTATGTGGGAACGACGCTCGTAAACGAAGTCATGCTTAAAGAGGGTCTTGCCCGTCCCGACTATACGAAAAACAGTAAAAACGAGCAGTTGAAAGCAGCCTACAAGGATGCAACGGATAATGCCCGCGGGATACACTCGTCACTGTGTAAACAAGTTTCCCCCACTCCTCCGAGCCCCAACTGTACCATCAAAGGGAATATCGACAAAGCGACATGGACCCATTATTACCATTTGCCAAACTGCCGGCACTATAACCAAATCGTTTTGGATGCGGATATGGGAGAACAGTTCTTCTGTTCCGAAAAAGAAGCATCCGCAGCCGGCTTCACCCTTGCCCCGGATTGCTTGCGGTAAGCCGACCGTAAAAGTTTCAGGCTTTTCTCAGAATAATTTGGTATAGTACGTTTGGAAAGGAGACATATCTATGTTTATGATGTATCCGCATTACTATGGAGGATTCTCAGGATTCGGATTATTCCCGATTTTTCTTATCCTTGGAGTCATCCTTTTAATTTGGGCAATTGCCGCTCACCGGCGCGATCGTGACGATATGAGCGACAACGAGAAACTCGACCACGGAGAGGAGACGGCACTGCAAATCCTGAAAAAGCGATACGCAAAAGGTGAAATCACCAAGCGCGAGTTTTTGGAAATGAAAAAAGATATCGCGTAACCGTTATTTCGCTTTTCGTTTTCCGAAATTCATGACGATGCCGCCCAAACCCCAGAGTGTGGCACCAGCTGATACGAGGAGTCCGAGAACCGGAACTTTAATCAGCAATTCTATAACGATCACGCCAATAATAACCTGCAATAATAAGCCGGACTTCTTCTTGCCGATTGCGGACAACAGTTTGTCCCCGACAATCACGGAAACATAGATCCTCGACAATACGATCATCACCGCAAATATGATACCCAGAATTATGGCAACCGGTATCCCGATAATGGTTATGGCAACCATCATAATCGCAACCGGAGCGAGAATAATCGTGAGAAACCCAACGAGTCCGTCAAACCATGGACGTGCAACCATTTGTTGCGTTATCCGCAATACTTTCTCTCTTGCTATGAGGACAACCAACGCCCCGAGAATGAGGTAAAAAACGATTGATCCCGCAGCCCGCGCCGGCCATGGGTTTGCTTTAGGCATCAATTTATTGGCTGTTAACGGCTTCGGTTCTAGTTTTTTTGAAATGATGTGCGATACTTTTCCTGTAATCGCCGCGCCCGTCGCTTCCGATGCTACTGTCGGGCTAGTATAGGTAAAATCTCCGGCTATACGGGCGTTTTCTCCCAACAAAACGGACTGGGCAACCACATTTACGTCGCCGCCGATCGTTGTATTGAGATTTATCGTCTGTCCTGCGGCCAGAATCTCTCCTGAAATCACTGCTTCCGGCGCGACACTTACCGTTTGACCTACCACAACCACGTTCCGTTTCACAGGACCCGCAATCGTAAGGAGTTGCCCGATGGAGCGGATATTCCCTCCGACAGTACCACCAATGGTGAGCGTTTGTCCGGCACACAGAACATCACCCGCAATCGTGCCGCGTATGATGATCGTTTGCCCGGCGCAGTACAGATCACCTTGTATTGTTCCGTCGACAACCACTGAATTTGCGGCAGCAAGCAGTGATCCTTTGATAACCGTATCTTTGGGAACGGTGACAGTCTTATTTTCATCCCCTTCCCGAATCTCAAATGCCCGGACCGGGTTAAATGAAGCAACGCCAAACAGGGTCACAATAAGAAAGAAGAAAAGGGTTATTCGTTTCATATACTTCAACTATATCACAGGCGTTTTTTTATTGGAAATTTTATTAGAACAAACAAGAGAAAGTTAATGACAACCAAATATATTGGGAATCCCCATGTGGCAAAATTCCATGTCGTAATTGTAAGAAGTGTTATAACGACGCCTATCAAACCTGCAAAATATATACCATAGCTTTCCGACTGCGGTGCTCTGTATGATTTAATGATAGTCGGAACCGCAGCCAGTACATCGGCCAGAATACTGAATATGATTGCAATATTCCCGACTCTTGTCGCCAACCACAAGAGAAGCCCAAAGATGGAAAGCCCTCCGCAGGTAAAATCAAGCCAGCCCAGTCGCCACACTGCTTTTTTGTTAAAAAACGAAGCGATGAACACAAGAAGCGGGATAAATCCGGCGCTGAAGGTC
>JAPLWC010000035.1 GCA_026396845.1 Candidatus Gottesmanbacteria bacterium | reverse complement strand
CTTACCCTGCCCAGATCTGGAAAACAGGACAGACCACCAGTTACAAAACCGGTGATGACGGCGACCTCGAACGAGGGGTTGCCTGGCCCAGCCCCCGGTTCACCGACCACGGAAATACCGTAACCGACAACCTTACCGGACTTATGTGGATAAGGAATGCAAATCTGCCTGGCGTCTATAAAACCTGGCAGCAGGCTCTGGACTATGTGAAAGGGATGAACGCAGGGACTTATGATGAGAATTTTGGCTATACCGACTGGCGCCTGCCCAACCGAAAGGAACTTCACAGTTTAACTGACTATTCACGATACAATCCCGCCATCCCCTCAGGGCATCCACCCAATAGGGTAGCGGATGTAGAAGATGTCTATCGGGATGTCCTGGAGGGCTTCGAGCTTTCGGAAAGGCTCTGCCTTCCTTTTGCCCTCATCATCGATGCGAGCGATTTGGATCTTAATTCCGTTGTTTCTGCAGAACGAAAGCTTGGCATCAATCTTCATCAGTATCATAGAGATATAGCTCAGCATGTTCTCTGCCCGCCCTTTTGCAGATACCAGAGGGAGGTTTTGGGCTGCAAAAAACAGGGAGGCGATTGGGCAAGCATCCCGACAATCCTTGCGTCCCCCGTTGACTATCTCCTTGTTGCACAATACCGATTGCTCATCTATTTCCTCTATTGCTGCATCGTACTTTTTAGTCTTTTTGTCTCACGGAAAGTGCTTTCAAAACAACCCATATGGCTTCTTTTGAGTACAAGTATGCTCCTACCGTTTGTCTCGTTCCGGTTAGTTCCCGTTGCCGTCCTTTTAACGGTACCGATCGCCGGATACGCGTGGACGCAGGTGCAGCCTGATGAGTCCACATTCCCCTCATCCCTCATTGCGTTTCTCAAAACAAATCAACTGGGCGGCAGAATTTTTAATACACAGCGGATCGGCGCGTTTCTTTCCTGGGGACTGTCTCCGGACGACCTCACGTTTACCGACACGCGGGATGATCTATTCCTGGGTACCACGGTACTTTCCGACCTGGAAAAAACCTTCGCGGCCGACACCGATGTCCAATCGCTCCTTATGAAGTATCCTGCCGATATTGTCGTTGCGGACGTAGCGGAAAGTAAGTCTTTTGAGTCCCTCTGGTATAGCCCGATGTGGGTCCCTGTGTATTTTTCCGGCCGATATGGGGTATTTATCCCTCCCGAGCGCGCAAGCGCACTCCACTTAGCTGTACTTTCCGGGATAGATCCATTTTCCGCAAGCGGTGCCAAACCGAAGGAACTTACCACTGCCATATCCACATACCAACGGCTTATTGACAATCAGCCGTATGCAATCGCGCTCAACATTCTTCTTGCGCGTTCCTCTGTTGCGGCGCAACAGTGGCAGAATGCTTTACGGATCCTTACAAAACTTCCTGCAACAACGTCGCCCTCTGCCCGCTTGCAAACCATGGACATCGCCTCACTTTCCGTCTGGTCGTATTTAGGAGCACAAAACTGTGCGGGGGCAAAACAGACGTTGGACCGTCTTGACAGCCTACGGCGCAAAGCGTTGGTATTCCAGCGAGAGGTTCTCCCATCTGACGCCGATAAGGGGTATGCGTTTTACTTTGTACTCTGTGCGGGTAATGTACCAAAAGCAAATACGTATCTTTCCAGATATCTTCGGTCGGCGGGACTGAGTTTAGAGGAAAAACGGGAAACAGTAAAGGAGTTTTCCAACCTTGTGTCTAGTTCAGCCGGAAAACAATAATACTGTCGGTTTGCATCAATTCCTTCACGCCGAGACTGCGCAATCCTTCTATTGTGGATATTCCCAAACCCCGTTGGTTGTATTCATTAAGGTGGACGATAATGGCATCCACTCCCATGCGCCGCAGTACGTCAAGTTTTGCGGGCGTCGGAAACCCACTGTCCACCGAACGCCCGAGCGCACTAAACTGGGGCGGTATGACCGCATGATACCCGTTTACCAGGTGTTTGTGATGATAGAAGGGCATACAACAGGTACACGGCATCTTCCATGTGGTCACGGTTAACAAACGGATTACCGAAGGTATACCCATTGCCCATTGGAAGTTCAAGTATGACCTGAACGTTGGGAAGTGTATCTATCTGCCGATACAACGAAATCACAGCGGGATCTAACCGTGCCGGCGGCCCAAAGTCATAACGATACTCAAATACAAGAAATACACCGAGACAAACAAGACACACTAAACGAAATATCCGACTGAACCGTCGCTCCACCCGAGACCACCCGTAGGAAATAACGATACTGAGAGCTAATATCGTGATGAGGAAAAATCGTGCAGGCGATCGCAGTGCATCCGTGAACGGTACGAAACGGTACAGAAGCATATACAGCGAAGGCACACGCACAGAACCGATCGACACATACGGGCCAAACGATATAAGTAAACTTACCGCCCCAAGAATCAGCCATACGCCGATCTGCTTTCTGTCTCTACGGGAAAATTTCTTGTACCACACCAAAAATACGGTGACGCAAAACAGAATCGGCCCGGTCACGCCGATAAAAAGAGCATGTTCATACCAATTCGTGGGTCTTACCCGAAACATCGGTCCCCACGTCGTACTCCCGGGATCAACCGTAAAAAAATCCCGTATGTTCGCTGAATATTGGGCGGTAACAGCAACTGACCTTTGTACTGCATATTGACGTTTTGCCTGAACAAACGGCCATAAATACAACACACTCACCACAAAAACAAAAATCACTCCCAAAACTATTGCCGGTCGCAAAAACCGTTTCACGGGTACCCCGTCGCAGACGCATCGCACCAAAATATACAGCGCGACCGAAAGAAAAGCGATATACGCATAATAAAATGAGCTTATTAGGCAGAAAACATACGCTACAACCCCAACCACAACCCACTGCCACGAGACTTTACGAATCAATTTCTCTGCCGCAAGAAAGAGCAAAGGAATCCACTCAAAAACAATGAGTTCCTGATGCTGCCGCGACAGCATATACGGGTTAAAACTAAAAACCAACCCGGCAACAATTGACCCCTGCCAACTCCCCGTGAGCGTATACGCCAACAGATAGGTAAACAAAAATGTCAGGAAATAATCCATCACCATGACTGCATTTGCCGCAAGAATGGAGTTTTGTGTCAGTACATACACCGGAAACCCCATAACTGCCTGTCCAAGCAAATTATTCCCGAGCGTCATACTGCGGGCAATAGGATAAAACATGCGCGATTCAAAGATGTGTCCCCAATCCGCCTCAATGATATGCCGGACATTGGTATCAAAAAGAAAATAGCCGTATGCAACGTCATCCTGTAAATGAATCGGCGCAGTAAAATGAAGGAGAATCGGATAGAGAAACCATACGGTTAACCCCATGGCAGCGAATATGCCTATCCCGAGAATATATGTATGATGGGCGCTTTGCTTCATTGGTCTGGGTCATCGGTCACGGGACTGGAAAGTACACTTACCGAGTCAATAGTGCCGCTGATAAAACAAGAGTACCCAGTTTTTGGGTAGATTTGGATATACCGGGCGCGCTCGGCGGCGAACCGGAAATCAAGGACTCCGTCACTGCGTTCACGTCTGGACACAATGCCGAACGTATGATCTGCAACGCGAAAATCAGCAGGTGGGGCATCCGGATAAAATTCAATAAGTTCATCGTTATATGCAAACAGCGAATCCCTATGGCAGTTGGGAGAGACATTGGTAAGA
>JAPLWC010000029.1 GCA_026396845.1 Candidatus Gottesmanbacteria bacterium | reverse complement strand
GTGCGCCGGAAATTATTTTGCGCAATGAAAAACGGATGCTCCAGGAAGCAGTTGATTCTTTAATCGACGTGACGCAGCGTCCGAGTTCCCGGGCGGTGATTGCGCCCTTACGCTCACTTTCCGACATGCTCCGCGGGAAACAAGGCCGGTTCCGTCAGAACCTTTTAGGTAAACGCGTGGACTATTCCGGCCGGTCCGTCATTATCGTGGGACCGGAACTGGATCTGACCCAATGCGGAATCCCGAAGGAAATGGCGCTTGAAATGTTCAAACCGTTTGTCCTGCGGGAACTTATCGTCCGTGGAATCGCACCTAACGTCAAGAATGCAAAGAATGTGCTTGAACGTCGAACCCCGGAAGTATTCGATATTCTTGAGGAAATCACCAAGAATCATCCGGTCTTATTAAATCGTGCTCCGACACTGCACAAACTGGGTATTCAGGCATTTTATCCTATTCTTATCGAAGGGTCTGCCATACGCATTCATCCGTGTGTGTGTGCGGGCTACAACGCGGATTTTGACGGAGACCAGATGGCAGTTCACATTCCGCTTTCGGGAGAAGCGCAGCATGAAGCTATCCATTTGATGTTGCCGACGCACAACTTGCTCAAACCCGCTGACGGATCTCCCATTACGGTCCCTAACAAAGAAATGGTATTAGGATGTTATTACCTGACCACCATCGATGCGGCCGCCCCGGCCGACGAGAAAAATCTTACGGTATTTGCCAGTCAGGAAGAGGCAATTTTTGCCTACCAGACAGAGAGAATTGCCCTAAGGGCGCCGATTAAAGTACGTATTGCAAATGAGCTTCTCGTGACAACCGTCGGGAAAGTGCTCTTCAACGAAATTTTGCCGGAAGGACTTCGGTATATGAACACACCGGTGAAATCGGCTACGGTTAAAACCATTATCACGAAGGCGCTGAAGCTGTATCCGAAAGAAGAAGTCGTGACGCTTATTGATGCCATCAAAAACATCGGTTTCATGGGAGCGACTATCTGCGGCGGATTATCCGTATCCGTCTTTGACTGTGAAATGATCAGTGAAAAAGCGGCTATCGTCGCCGGAGCGGAAAAGAAAGTTACGGAGATAGACGGCAACTATCAACAAGGACTGATTACGCTTGAGGAAAAGCGACGCCTCAGTAACGAAATTTGGATTGAGATTACGGAGAAGCTCGCGGATATGACGTGGCAGCAAATGCCGGCCAATAACCCGGTGAAAATGATTATCGATTCCGGAAGTGCCCGTGCGTCCAAAGACCAACTCAAACAGCTATCCGCCATCAAAGGATTAGTTGTGGACCCGTTGGGTAAGATTGTGGAACTGCCGACCAAGAGTAATTACCGCGAGGGGCTTTCCATTTTTGAATACGTGACCTCCACCCGCGGTTCCCGTAAAGGATTGACCGACTCGGCCCTTAAAACTGCCGATGCCGGATATCTGACCCGCCGGCTTGTGGACGTATCTCACGATATGATCGTGAGAATGGACGATTGCGCAACCCTCGAGGGTTGGGAAGTAAACCGCAGGGAAGACCGTCAGGCATCGTTTATTACGCGTACGATCGGGAGATTTGTCGCAGCAGATGTGGTGGCGCCGGGAAGCAAAAAAGTGCTTATCGCTAAAGGCGAAGAGATCGGAGAAGAAAATGCCAAATTACTGGATGAACACAATGTAGAGTCGGTACTCCTTCGGAGTGCACTTTACTGTCAGGCACCGTTCGGTATGTGTGCCAAATGTTACGGCCGCGATTTTAGCTCTGACGCGCCTGTTGAAC
>JAPLWC010000017.1 GCA_026396845.1 Candidatus Gottesmanbacteria bacterium | reverse complement strand
CCATTACACGGTTGGCAAAACGGGCACGGCCCCTCCACCCCGGAAGCACAGAAACAGGTGATACGCCGGAGCGGATCAAAACGCGGCTTGCGATGTATAAAGAGGGGGAAAAGGACGTACTGGATTTTTATCGCACCAGGGGAGCGCTTGTCGAAATCAATGCCGATCAGTCGATTGAACAGGTGCATGCTGACATCATGCAAAACATCCAAAAAAATGGATAAACCGTTACAGATTGCTATCGATGGACCTGTTGGTTCGGGAAAAAGTGATATTTCCGGCCGTTTGGCAAAAGAATTGGGCCTTACCTATCTATATACCGGCGCCATGTACCGGGCGCTTGCGTGGATTTGTGTGCGAGAAGGTGTATCGTTTAAAGATGTTCCCAACGTTTTTCCATTACTATCGAAGTATTCAATCAATTTGCGGCCTCCTGCCAAAGATGGATCCCTCGGGTTTGCCGTATGGGTTGGGGACACAGACGTCACGGATAAATTATTTACTCCGGCCATGTCCCAAGGTTCATCGGATGTAAGTACTATCCCGGAGGTGCGAAAATTCATGGTCGCACGGCAACAAGAGTTGGTGAGAGGAAAAAGCGTTGTCATGGAAGGTCGGGATATCGGCCTTCGGGTGTTACCGAATGCACAATTAAAAATATATTTAACCGCCAGCTTAGAAGAACGCGCACGCAGGAGATGGGAACAGTACAAAACCAAAGATCCTACCAAAACTCTCGTGCAGGAAATCGAGGAGACAAAAATTCGTGACACACAAGATACAAGTCGCGCCGCCGATCCGTTACAAAAACTTCCTGATGCATGGGAATTGAATACGACTGATATGACGCAGGATGCAGTCGTATCCGCCATAATTGCCGAATTGGGCCGCAGAAAACTCATATGATCCACATTAAAACCCCCGAAGAAATTGCCACAATGCGTGAGGGCGGTAAGAAACTCGGCATTATTCTTGAAGACTTGCTCGCATTTTCCACCCCGGGTGCGGTTCTGACGGATATAGAGAAACGCGCCAATGAATTAATCGAAAAATCCGGTGCAACTGCGTCATTTAAAACCGTTCCCGGGTACAAATGGGCTACGTGCCTCAACGTCAATGAAGTGGTCGTACACGGGATTCCGACGTCGTATGCGCTTCGCGACGGCGATGTGCTGACGATAGACATAGGGCTTCTGTATAAGGGGTTTCATACCGATACGGCAGGAACGAAAATCATAGGATCATCAAAAAAGAATGAAGAATTTTTGAAAGTAGGTCAGTTGGCGTTGGAACGAGGGATAGAAGCTGCGAGAATAGGCAATAGGATTGGGGATATTTCGAAAATTGTGCAGGAAACGATAGAAGGTGCGGGGTACAGTATCGTCAAATCCCTTGTCGGTCACGGCATTGGCCGTGAACTCCACGAGGAGCCCCAGATTCCCAATTATTTAAGGGGAGCTATAGAAAATACGTTGCCCTTTCAGGAGGGGATGACGATTGCTATTGAGCCGATTTACGCTGCCGGGCAGGGCGATATAGTTTATGAGAATACGGACGGTTGGACCCTGGCTACCCGGGATCGCTCCTTAACCTCAGTTTTTGAGCACACCCTGGCGGTAACCGCAAACGGTCCGCTCATATTGACCAAATCGGAAAATTGAGGTACAATTGGCAAATAGTTACGAACCTCGATTCAAAGAGGGATATTTTTGTTGTTTTTGTACGTATGGCCCATCAGGGAAATATTGAAGTAGAAGGAGTCGTTGCCGAATGTCTGCCCAATACATTGTTTCGGGTGAAATTGGCAAACGGGCATATCATTTTGTGTCATTTATCGGGGAAGATGCGGTTGAATTTTATTCGAATCATGCCGGGAGATCAAGTAAAAGTCGAAGTGACGCCGTATGATTCTACTAAAGGGAGAATCACCTATCGAGTCAAATAAAAGAATAGATATTTTTATAAATTTATGAAAGTACGAGCAAGCGTAAAAATAATGTGTGACAAATGTAAAGTAGTACGCCGAAATGGTAAGGTGTACATCATTTGCGAAAATCCGAAACATAAACAGCGTCAGGGTTAAACTATGGCACGTATTGCAGGAGTAGACTTACCAAACGACAAGCGACTTGATATTGCACTGACCTACCTGTACGGTGTGGGACGAAGCAATGTAGTCAAGGTTTTGAAAGAAGCCCAGATGGAAGGGTCCCGACGGGTCAAGACGTTGACTGATGAGGAAGTCAATAAAATCGCAAAAATCCTGGAAAAAGGATATGCAGTTGAGGGAGATCTGCGCAAGGCTGTTTCAGATAATATTAAACGGCTCATTGAAATCCGCAGCTACAGAGGGAGCCGGCACGTCAAGAAATTGCCGTCCCGCGGACAGCGTACACGTAGTAACGCACGTACCAAACGCGGGAAGCGTATGACAATCGGAGCAATGAAGAAAGATGACCGTATAAAAACAGATACAGCGGCACCGGCAGAAGAAGCAAAGAAGTAATATGGCAATCAAAAAAATCCATCGTGTTGTAGAAAAAGGAAAGGTGTTTATCACAGCGACATTCAACAATACGCTTGTTACCATTACCGATGAACAGGGCAATACAATTTGCTGGGGCTCTTCGGGTATGGCAGGGTTTAAAGGGGCACGGAAGTCCACGCCGTACGCCGCAACAACTGCGGTTGAAGCAGTTGCCCGCAAAGCGCAGGATCAGGGGCTTCGCGAGGTTGAAGTATATATCAAAGGACCGGGTGCAGGCCGCGATGCGGCACTTCGGGGTTTGAAAGCAGTCGGGCTGGTTATTTCGCTTATTGCTGATGTGACTCCGATGCCGCATAACGGCGTACGGGCAAAAAAGAAACGGAGAGTATAAAATAATAAAAAAAATTATAAATTTATTTTTTTTGAAAAAATTCGTTATTATTATTTAATTATTTAAATATTTTTAAATTTTAAAAAAGATTCGTTTTTATTTTATTAAAACTTAGAATTTAATATTTAGTATTTAATTATATGGCACGATATACAGGACCGAAAAACAGATTATCTCGACGCGAGGGTATTGACCTCGGGCTTAAGACAGTGGGAAGCAAATCCCATGCATCATACTTGCGTCGGGCAAATATTCCTCCGGGACAGCACGGCGCCAAAGGCAAACGGAAAGTATCCGGGTACGGCCAGCAACTCAGAGAGAAACAAAAAGTGAAACGGATGTACGGAGTTTTAGAGCGTCAGTTCAGAAAAACATTTGAACGTGCAAAGCAATGGAAAGGGAATACCGGAGAAAAACTTCTGGAATTCATGGAACGGCGTCTGGATAATGTTCTGTACCGGGCAAGTTTAGCGCCAACCCGCGCATCCGCACGGCAATTTGTGAATCACGGGCATGTGACGGTGGACGGTGCTAAAGTGACGATCCCGTCATTTCTTGTCGATAAAGATCAGGTTATTACTATGAAGTCGAAGTCTTTGGAGATTCCGGCGGTCAGGAAATTATTGGAAGACAAAACAATAAAAGTTCCGGAATGGGTAGAGCGGAAAGGCCCGTTTATTAAAATCGTCCGGTTGCCGGAGCGAAGTGACGTCGGTGAAGACATCAGTGAGCAATTAATCGTAGAATATTATTCGCGTTAGGAAAGGAGAAAATATGGTAGACCCAAATTTTCAAATAGAAACGGCAATTGATAAACCAGGATACGGGAAATTTATTCTGGAGCCTCTGGATCAGGGGTATGGTCAGACATTGGGAAACAGTCTGCGCCGTGTTCTTCTCGCTTCTCTTCCGGGAAGCGCGATCGTGACGGCCAAAATTGAAGGCGTCAAACATCAGTTTTCCACGCTTCCGGGCATGAAGGAAGATGTTGTGGAATTTTTGATGAATCTTAAAAAAGTACGTCTTACCATTGACGGCGATGAAGCGGTTAATCTGACTATTTCCAAAACCGGACCAGGTGAAGTGACCGGGGCGGATATTGAAGTTCCCGCCGGTGTCACTATTGTGAATAAAGAAATAGTGCTTGCCCATTTGGCCGATAAAAAGTCAAATCTCGACGTATCGTTTACCGCAGAACGTGGCATGGGGTACATATCAGCTGATGAAAAACATTATGATGAAGTCGGCGTAATGTCAGTGGATGCGCTTTTTTCTCCGGTGACGCGCGTGAATTATCGTGTGGAAGCCACGCGTGTGGGCCGTATGACCAACCTTGACAGGCTTGTGATCGAAATCTGGACGGACGCAACGGTGAGTGCGCTTGAAGCCCTCAAATCTGCAGCTAAAATATTAGTTTCATATTTCGTGCAGGTCTATGAACCGAAAGTCCAGGGAGTGGCGGAAACAGTTGCCGTGACGCCTGCGGTCTCGGATGAAGTGCTCAAAATGCGCATCGAGGAATTGGATATTCCGACCCGCATTGTCAACGCACTGGCGAACGGCGGGATTGAGACCATCGGGCAACTATTAGGAACACCCAAAACGGAACTTATGAAGATAAAGAATCTCGGCACGAAGTCTTTGGCAGTTGTTGAAGAGAAACTTCGGGAAAAGGGAGTAGCGTTAATGGTATAACCTATGCGACATTCTGTATTCGGACGAAAATTTTCGAGGACGAAAAACGAACGCAGACGGCTCCTGCAGGGGCTCGTGCGGGATTTATTAATCCACGGCACAATTAAGACGACTTTGCCCAAAGCAAAAGCCGCCCAGCCGATGATTGAGAAGCTTATTACCAAAGCAAAAAAAGGGTCACGTGCAAGCCGTAATCAAATTGAGAAAGTTCTTGCCAGCAAAGATATTGAGAATGCACTTCTTGCGGATGCCAAGACCCGGTTTGCCACGCGTGGCAGCGGTTTTACGAGGATCATCCATCTGGGAAAACGCCGGGGTGACTCGACGGAAGAAGTATTATTTCAGTTAGTCGACGCCGTGTCTGCCGGCAGTCGGGAACGGGTGAAAGTGGAGGTTGTCAAACCACCGGTCAAGAAAGAAGTAAAAAAAGAAATTTCAGCAAAGAAAATGAAGACACCTAGGAAACCTAAGACACGTAAGTAACCTATGAACACACCGGCAACAAAAATATCGGAGATTGAACATAACTGGCAGATCATTGACGTTAAAGGCAAGGTGTTAGGCCGGGCCGCCACGGAGATTGCGCAAAAGCTCATCGGAAAAGGCAAAAAGAATTACGTCCGCAATTTGGATTGCGGCGATAATGTCGTTGTCGTGAATGCCGCGCACTTCATTGTCACGGGACGTAAGAACAAGCAAAAACTTTACGGCAATTATTCCGGCTACCCGGGCGGGCTCAAACAAAAGGCATTGTGGCAAGTGCGTCAGGAAAAACCGACGGAACCTATCCGCCATGCGGTATGGGGAATGTTGCCCAAAAATAAACTCCGTGACAGACTCGTGACCCGTCTTTATATTTTTCCGGAAGCAGATCACCCGTATAAAGATAAATTTAGTAAATAAATTTTATGGCAGATAAACCAACAAAAGAGAAAGAAGTTAAGGAAGAAGTAGCTAAAGTTGATAAAGTTTCGTATTACGAAGCAGTGGGCAGAAGGAAAACTGCCAGCGCCAGAGCCCGTCTGTATGTGGTCAAAGATGCAGCAATAACTATTAGCGGTAAGCCTGTGGAAAAAGGCGGCATGATCGTCAACGGGTTGCCTGTCGAGAAATTTTTTCCCGGTGAAGTATTTAAGAAAAGGTATCAGGAACCGTTTCGGACGACTAATACGATGAGTCGGTTTGCCGTATCCGTGACGACAACGGGCGGTGGACTCACGGGACAACTGGGAGCGACCATCCATGCGTTATCCCGCGCACTGATTAAAGTAGATCTGGAAAAATTCCGGCCGATTTTGAAGAAACGCGGATTCCTCATGCGTGATCCCAGAGCCAAGCAGCGCCGCAAAGCAGGTTTCGCCGGGAAGGCAAGAGCGCGCAAACAATCTCCGAAACGATAAGAGGGTTTATGGAATCGTGTGAATATTTGCTTATTCAAGACCCAACCCAGTCTACAATTGCGCCTTATTCTGAAAAGATGAATGAGTTAGGAAAAAAATTTTATGCGACTCTTGACTCTTCTGATGAGCCAATGGAAAATTTAACTGCACGTATTTCTGAATACAAAACACTGGTGCTTTTACTTGATAAAGACATTCCAGACTCTCGAAATCAAGTAATAGGATTTGCTTTACTTACAGCACTTGGTAATAGTAATGAGATCGATCTTTCAGCGGCCTATATTGATGAAAGTCACAGAAAAAGAGGACTTGCCGGAAAAATGTTTGATAAACTTATAGAAGAGGCTCGCCGTATGGGTTCACAAACTATTGTAGCAACTGTAGGAATTAATGCGATGGGGATAGTTGATAAAATGCTAGAACAGAGAGGATTTATTGCATCGAATAACGGACTTGGTGATTATTATCTCCGTCTAAAATAAATTTTATTCTTCTTCTTCCACTCCCATGGCGACTTTGGAGGCGGCACGGCCTTCTTTCACCACTTTCCAGATGGCGTCGGTGATTTCCTTCACTACTTTGGGATTTTCTTTGAGATACAGTTTTGCCGCTTCGCGTCCCTGGCCGAGCATTTGCTGGCCGTATTTGAGGAACGCGCCGGATTTGGTGAGAATATTAAATTCCAGTCCCACGTCGATGAGTCCGCCTTCCCGGGATACTCCGTCATGCATGACATCAAATTCGGCAAACCTAAACGGCGGAGAGACTTTGTTTTTTACCACGCGCACGCGGTGCCTGCTGCCGATGATTTTATCGCCGTCTTTCAGGCTTTCAATTTTTCGTGAATCCATGCGGATACTGGAATAAAATTTAAGCGCCATGCCGCCGGTCGTCGTTTCGGGGTTGCCGAACATAACGCCGATTTTCTGGCGCAGTTGATTGGTAAATATGATGACCGCTTTGGATCTGGAAATGACGGCAGTAAGTTTCCTTAGGGCCTGTGACATAAGCCGTGCGTGTACTCCCATCATACTGTCGCCCATTTCTCCTTCGATTTCAGCCCGCGGCACCAAAGCCGCGACAGAATCGATGACGATAATATCGACGCCGCCACTACGGATAAGTGTTTCCGCAATCTCCAATGCCTGTTCGCCGGTATCCGGTTGGGAAATGAGAAGATCGTCAAGTTTGACGCCCAGTATCTCCGCCCATTGCGGGTCCAGTGCATGTTCGGCATCGATAAATGCTGCGGTGCCGCCTGCTTTTTGTGCTTCCGCAATCGCGGACAGACACACCGTTGTTTTTCCGGACGCTTCCGGCCCGTAGATTTCTGTAACTCTTCCTCTCGGAAGTCCTCCGACACCTAATGCTAAATCAAGCGGCAATATTCCGGTGGGGATCACATCAATCGCCATGTGCGCGGATTTTTCCCCGAGTTTCATGATGGAACCCTTCCCGTACTGTTTCTCAATCTGTTCCATCGCAAGTTTTACGGCTTGAAGTTTTGCATCGACTGGCATAGTGCCCCCCATTTTTACATAAAAGATGATAGAATACAAGCAATCAATCGACGGGGTGTGGCGCAATTGGCTAGCGCACTCGCATGGGGTGCGAGCGGTTGGCAGTTCAAGTCTGCCCACCCCGACTCAATGGAAAACCATTCTCGTCCCGGATACGAATATTTATCAGCATACATGCTGGGTAAGGTTATTCAAGACTTAACAGTTGAGTTTTGTGACCATTACATTGATAGAAAATCCAGAACTCATGATCAAATGGTCCAAGCGGCCAGATCAAATTGCCAAAATGTGGCGGAAGGATATTCTAATCCCTCATTAAAAGGTTACATAAAATTAGCGGGAATTGCCTACGGATCAAATGAGGAATTAACAAAGGATTATCAGGATTTTTTGCGGCAGAGAAGTTTTCCGATTTGGGACAAAAACAATACAAGGATTAGGGAATTTAGGGCTTTTAGGGTATTTTGGGTAACCCCAACATCCCTAAATACCCCAAAACTCCCCAACTCTCCAATTGAGGCAGCCAATATGCTGTTGACTTTTTGCAACCTGGATGGATTTTTACTTAAAAGACTCGTAGCTTCTCTTTTAGAAAAACACGAAAAAGAGGGCGGATTGACAGAAAAAATGTATACAAAGCGAATTGAATATAGAAAGAACCATGGATAATCCGTATTATGAACTTCTCGTCAATGCCGCGATTAGGTATGTGTCATTCCGCCCACGTAGCGTTAAAGAGCTTACCGACTTCCTGAACAAAAAACTTACCCGATGGAAGGTGTCCGGAGCAGGGTTGCTGGCTAAAGTTATAGCCCGAATGGAAGAGTTGGGGTACGCGGATGATAAGAAGTTTGCCGAGTGGTGGGTGGATCAGAGGACCACGTTTAAGCCCAAGGGAAACCAGTATATTCAAATGGAGCTTAGGGGAAAAGGTGTGCCCGACGCCGTAATAGCGACGGCGCTAGCCTCACGAGGCTCTGTAAGCCTCCTGGAGGCTGCCAGGCAGGCGGTTGCCAAGAAGATGCCTATATGGGCCAAATTACCGCCTCTGGCGCGTAAGAAGAAGCTCTATGACTACCTGGGCAGGCGGGGATTTGACTTTGAAATAGTCCGAAAGCTCATTGACGAAAGAGAGTGAGTAGCGTACAATGCAGAGAGTAAATACGTAGATTTTTGGAGATTGAAACAGCACTATTGTAGGATTATGCAAACTTCTATATTTTTCCATGTAGCTCCTACTCAATCCATCGCGTAAACGCGGGGTTTTTGCTGCACTTCTTCTTCCATAAATCTTCATAACCATATGTTTGATGTACTCAAAACGCTTTCGGGGTTGGTAAAAAATAAAAAAGCAGGGGGAATTTCGCATGCAACTCCCCAGATTAAACAACAACCCCAGCCGTTAAAACCGACTCCTATTCAGCCCAAAGCCGCGGTTATTTCCGTGGATAACGAAGTAGTGGTCAAGATAGCCGAGGCAAAAGCCCGCGAACTTATTGTAGAAGCCAAAGACGAGGTATTCAAAATACGAAGGGACGCCGAGGAAGAATCGAGGCGGAAGCTTATCGATCTTGAGCGGAAAGAAGGGGCACTGGAAGACCGTGATCTGCGTTTGAAAAATTTAGAATTACAATCAGATAAAAAAGTTGCGGATGTCGAAAAACTCAAACAGGAACATATAGATAAATTGGAAAAAGTGGCACATCTCACGCGTGATGAAGCGCGTGCGGTCATTATGGATGCCATGCGGGATCAGTTGAAAGAAAATTTGGCCCGCGAGGTACGGGAATCGGCAGATCGCGCCAAAGAAGAAGCGGATGCGAAAGCCAAAGATATCCTTGTGG
Organism: Candidatus Gottesmanbacteria bacterium; assembly: GCA_026396845.1. GTDB lineage: Bacteria > Patescibacteriota > Microgenomatia > UBA10105 > UBA927 > XYB1-FULL-47-11. The sequence continues at coordinate 361 of JAPLWC010000017.1, read as the reverse complement.
ATGCCATGCGCCACGGGGCAACCGATTATGTGGCAGAGTACACAGTATCCGTCATCAAATTAACTGACGAGGATATGAAAGGCCGCATCATCGGGAAAGAAGGCCGCAATATCCGCGCCTTTGAAACAGCAACGGGCGTCGATGTGGATTTGGATGAAGAAGGCGTCATACGGTTGTCCTGTTTTGATCCGGTCCGCCGTGAGATTGCCCGCGTGACTCTTGAGCGGTTACTGCGGGACGGACGCGTGCAGCCGGGCCGCATTGAAGAAATTGTTGAGCAGGTGCAGAAAGAAATCGAACGGATCATGTTTGAGGAAGGACAAAAACTCTGTCATGCCGTGGGCGTTTATAATTTACCCGC